>JAOJBP010000006.1 GCA_028228555.1 Candidatus Thioglobus sp.
TGCTCGTTTTATCTCGATGCTTTCTCGCTGGATTACTGGTATTGAAATCCATCCTGGTGCGATTATTGGCCGTCGATTTTTTATCGATCATGGTATGGGTGTAGTGATTGGTGAAACGGCTGAAATTGGCGATGATGTTACCCTTTATCATGGTGTTACTTTGGGTGGAACTACTTGGAACAAGGGTAAGCGTCATCCAACTTTAGGTAACAATGTTGTCATTGGTGCTGGCGCTAAAATCTTAGGCCCTATCACTTTAGGTGACCATGTTAAGGTGGGTTCAAATTCTGTTGTGGTTAAGTCCATTGAGGCTGGAAAGACAGTTGCTGGTGTACCAGGGAGAGTTCTTAAAGATAAGACTATTAAGTCAGATAAGTTTGATTCTTACGCAGTAGGCGGTAGTGAAGATGATCCTACTGTTAAAGCGATTAATTCAATTTTGTTGCATTTGCATGATGTAGACTCTCAATTGCATAAAGTTTCTAAAGAATTAAATATTAAAGATCAAAAAGATAGCTCTGTTAACGACTTAGAAATAGAGAGTAAATAAGCTTATTTTTAATGAATTATATACCTGACTAAAATAGTGTATTTTTTACTTGACTAAAAAAGTTGGTTAAGTATATAATGATATTCTGTTTACTTTTATATACGAGACCAATATGCAATTAACAACAAAAGGACGTTACGCAGTAACTGCTATGTTAGATTTAGCATCTAATGATACGGGCAAGCCTATTACCCTAGATATTATCTCCCAACGACAAAATATTTCTTTGTCTTATTTAGAACAACTTTTTGCTAAATTGCGTCGTGCAGAATTAGTCAAAAGTGTTCGTGGCCCTGGTGGCGGGTACTTGCTAGACGCTGAAGCTAAAGATATTAATTTAACTCAAATTATTGAAGCAGTTGATGAAAATATTGATCTACGTCGTTGTAAAGGCATGTCGACTTGTCATAATGGACGTCAGTGTATTTCTCACCAATTATGGTGTGAAGTAAGCGAACAAATTAGAACTTTCTTGATCGGCAAAACCTTGCAAATGGTGATGGACGATCACAACTTAACTAAAGGATTATAAGATTATGGCAAACCCTATTTACATGGATTACTCATCAACTACTCCAGTTGATAAACGTGTTGCAGAAGAAATGATGAAACACTTGACAATGGAAGGTGATTTTGGCAACCCCGCTTCAAACTCTCATTTTTATGGATGGCAAGCAGATGCTGCAGTTAAAAAAGCTCGTCAGCAGGTTGCAGATTTAATTGGTGCTGATACGAAAGAGATTGTTTGGACTTCTGGCGCAACTGAATCAAATAATTTAGCTATTAAAGGTATTGCACATTTTTATCATAAAAATGGCAAACATATCATTACCCTAAAAACAGAACATAAAGCTGTTTTAGATACTTGTCGTCAGCTTGAGCGTGAAGGCTATGAGGTAGATTATCTTGATCCATTGCCTAATGGCTTATTAGATATCAATGTCTTGAAGGCTGCTATGCGTGAAGATACAATCTTAGTGTCAATCATGCATGTGAATAATGAAATTGGTGTGATTCAGGATATTGAAACAATTGGTAACTTGTGCCGTGAAAATAAAACTTTCTTTCACGTTGATGCGGCACAATCTGCAGGAAAAGTTCCAATTAATTTAAAAGAACTTCCTGTTGATTTAATGAGTTTTTCAGCTCATAAAATTTATGGTCCAAAGGGTATGGGTGCATTGTATGTGCAGCGTAAACCAAGAATCCGTCTAGAGGCTCAATTGCATGGTGGCGGCCATGAGCGTGGTATGCGTTCTGGTACATTAGCAACACACCAAATTGTTGGCATGGGCGAAGCTTTCGCTATTGCTAATGCTGAAATGGCTGATGAATATATAAGATTTGGAGCGTTGCGTGATCGCTTACTTGCTGGTTTTGATGGCATGGAAGAGGTAGTTATTAATGGTGATATGGATTCTCGTATTCCGGGCAACCTAAATATTAGTTTTAACTATGTTGAAGGCGAGTCTTTAATGATGGCAATTAACGATATTGCTGTATCTTCAGGGTCTGCTTGTACATCAGCAAGTCTTGAGCCTTCATACGTATTACGTGCGTTAGGATTATCAGACGAACTGGCCCACTCATCAATTAGATTTAGTATTGGCCGTTACACTACAGAGCAAGATATAGACAAGGCAATCGACTTAGTGCGTGAAAAAGTTCAAAAATTACGTGATTTATCACCACTTTGGGATATGTACAAAGACGGTATTGATATTAGTAAAGTTGAATGGGCAGCTCACTAAATTACTTAAAATATACAAGGGTTAGTAATAACTAAAAAGATTACAATAACCCAATAAACATAAAGGAGAAATAACATGGCATATGGTGAAAAGGTATTAGATCATTATGAAAATCCTCGCAACGTTGGTGTTCTAGATAAAGATGCAAAAAATGTAGGTACTGGCATGGTCGGTGCACCTGCTTGTGGCGATGTAATGCGTCTGCAAATTCAGATTAATGATGAAGGTGTCATTGAAGATGCTAAGTTTAAAACTTACGGTTGTGGTTCAGCAATTGCATCTAGCTCGTTATTAACAGAATGGGTAAAAGGTAAGACACTAGATGAAGCATCAGAAATTAAGAATACTGATATTGCTGAAGAGCTAGCTCTACCGCCTGTTAAGATACATTGTTCAGTTCTTGCTGAAGATGCGATTAAGGCTGCGATTAACGATATTAAAAGTAAAGCATAACTCGCTATGGCAATAAGCTTAACAGACACTGCTGCCAAGCGTGTTGTCAATTTTTTAACTAATCGCGGTTCTGGTATTGGTATACGTCTTAGTGTGCAAACGACTGGTTGTTCAGGATTAGGCTATAACATCGAATTTGTTGATAGCACCAATAATGACGACACAGTGTTTGAAAATAACGGTGTTCAAGTTATTATTGATGCGAAAAGTTTGATCTATCTTGATGGTACTGAAGTTGATTACGTTAAAGAGGGGTTGAATGAAGGTTTTGAATTTAACAACCCTAATGCTAAAGCCGAATGTGGCTGCGGTGAATCATTTACTGTATAGCTAGTAGCATTACCCATTAAGACCTATGAAAAACTATTTCGAGTTATTTTCATTAACGCCGAATTTTAATACCGACCTAACCAAGCTTGAATCTGCTTATCAGCAGCAAGTGGCAAAGTTTCATCCTGATAAATTTGCTATCAGTAGCGATAAAGAGAAGAATCTTGCCCTGCAAAATACTTCTTTAATCAATACAGCTTATGACACATTAAAGTCGGCATTATTGCGTTCAACTTATCTTCTTGAATTAGAAGGCATTAATGCTTTTGATGAAAAAGATACACAAATGGATGTAAGTTTCTTAATGTCACAAATTGAGTTAAGAGAAGCGTTAGAGGCAATTGAAGCTGATAAAGATGAACTAGAGCTGGACGAATTTATTGAAAAAATATCCGGCAAGATTAAGAAAAATGTCGATAATATTAGTGAAGCGTTTAATTCCACTCAAAACAAAAGTCAAATTAAAAATATGGTCAGAGAGCTAAAATTTTATGAGCAGCTAAATCTTCAAGCGAAGCAGCTATTGGACGAGTGGATATAGATAATGGCTTTATTACAAATATCTGAGCCTGGACAATCTAGCGCTCCTCACCAACATAAATTAGCCATTGGTATTGATCTAGGTACTACAAATTCATTAGTAGCTTCTGTAAAGAGCGGAGTAAGTGTTGTTCTTACTGATGAAAACAATGAATCAATTTTACCTTCTGTTGTACATTGTGGCGAAGACAACAAGCTAACCGTTGGTTGTGAAGCTTGTCCTTATGCGAAAACCGACCCTACTAACACCATTGTCTCTGTTAAGCGTTTTATGGGATTAGGATATAAAGAAGTAAAAGAATTTAAAAATTGCCCTTATCAGTTGGTTGAAAATGGCAATAATGTTTTATTTCATACAGCCATGGGTGATTTATCCGCTGTTGAGATTTCAAGTAGTATTTTATCTGCCTTAAAGCAGCGCGCTGAAGAGTCACTAGGTGGAGAGTTAGTGGGAGCAGTAATTACTGTTCCTGCTTATTTTAACGATGCACAGCGTCAAGCCACTAAAGATGCGGCAACCTTGGCTGGACTAAATACGCTTCGCCTACTTAATGAGCCAACAGCTGCTGCAGTGGCTTATGGCTTAGAGTCTGGTGAAGAGGGCATTCATGCAATTTATGATTTAGGTGGCGGTACTTTTGATATCTCTATCTTGAGCTTTAGCAAGGGTGTTTTTAAAGTGTTAGCTACTGGTGGTGATTCAACGCTAGGCGGCGATGATTTTGATCAGCTAATTATTGATGACTGCGTTGAAGAAATGGGTATTACTGAGCTCACACCAACTCAAATACAAAAAATCAAGCAATTTTCTCGCGTGGCTAAAGAAACTTTAAGTTCTAAGGATTTTGCAGAATTTGATTGCATTGAAGCTCCTTATAAAATTACACGAGAAAAATTTGACGAATTATCCACAAAACTTATTAAACGCACCTTGTTGCTTGTTAAGCGCGCGCTTCGTGATGCACAAGTAGATATTGGTGATGTTAAAGATATTATTATGGTTGGTGGCTCTACCCGTATGCCATTGGTCCGATCAATGGTGAGTGGGTTATTTGATAAGCCAGTACTGTGCACTATTAATCCAGATGAAGTTGTTGCCAAAGGTGCCGCTATTCAGGCTAATTTGTTAGCAGGCAATAAGTCAACCGATGAGATGTTATTACTTGATGTATTGCCATTGTCGCTAGGACTAGAAACTATGGGCGGACTAGTGGAAAAAGTGGTTCATCGCAACACTTCTATTCCTATTACTCGCGCTCAAGAATTTACAACCTTTAAAGATGGACAAACTTCCATGAGCATCCATGTTTTACAGGGTGAACGTGAGCTTGTTAAAGACTGTCGATCTCTAGGTAGATTTGATTTAAAAGGAATCCCACCAATGGTTGCTGGCAACGCTCGCATACGCGTAGAATTCCAAGTAGATGCTGACGGTTTATTATCAGTTAATGCTTCAGAGCAAATATCGGGTGTTAAAACCGAAGTTGTTATTAAGCCTTCATACGGTCTAACTGATGGTGAGATGGAAAAAATGCTCAAAGATTCTATTCTTTTTGCAAAATCTGATATCCAAGCAAGACAACTTCATGAAGTACAAGTAGATGCAAGTAGAACGATTGAAGCCATTGAGTCTGCGCTTGATAAAGACCAGGGTATGCTTGATAAGAAAATGCTCAAAAAAATATTAGAGGCTAAAACTGAATTAGAAGTTGTCGCACTTGACAACGATGAGAAGATTATTAAAAGTAAAATAGACAATCTTGAAAATGTCTGTGGAAAGTTTGTAGAAATGCGAATGAATACTGCAGTTATGAAAGCCATGAAAGGCCATAATGTCGATGAATTTTAACCCACTAAAAAATTAGGAAATTAACATGCCACAAATTATCATCTTACCTCATCATGATTTATGCCCAGAAGGTATCGTTATCGAAGCCAAAGTTGGTGAAACAGTTTGTAACGCTATGCTTGCAAATGATGTTGAAATTGAGCATGCTTGTGAGATGTCAAATGCTTGTACAACTTGTCATATTTACGTACGTGAAGGCTTTGATTCACTAGCTGAATCTGATGAAATAGAAGATGATATGCTTGATAAAGCATGGGGTTTAGACCCAGATTCGCGACTATCTTGCCAGTCAGTTTTGAGTGATACTGATTTGGTGGTAGAGATTCCAAAGTATACAATTAATCAAGTCTCTGAAAACCATTAAGCTTCGACTTTCTCATTTTACTTTGTTAGATTTATTTTTTATTTTAGACGTGTAGATATTACTATACTCTTTCACTTAAAAACAAATCTGCCTTATAAAATAAAAAACTCCTTATTTAGAATTGTGTTTTTTAAAATTTTAGATATTTGGAGGCAAATCCTTCAGGTGCTTCTTGTACGCCAAATTCGGCAACAACATCCATTGGCTTTTCTTTAGAAATAAGCCACTGTGGTATTGGAGGATTTTCGCTACTACCACAGCTTTTTCCTAAGTTTTTAGGATGGAATATCTTAACAAAGGTGGGATTTTTCAAATCATCTGCATACACAATTCCGCAATATCGTTCATCGTGTTCCTCATCTACAATAGACTTTATTTGTTTAATGCTATCAACAAATTCACCAGTAGCGAGCACCTCAGTTGGTATTGACTTTAATGTGTCATACACAAACCAATCATTTGGATTATCAATAAGTACTTGCAGTAATTTATCACAGTCGTCTAATTGCATAATGCCAATAAAACGACCTTTAAATTTTTGAAAATAGTCCATACGAAAAAAAAGCCTGATTAAGGCTTTATAGTTTAATGGCTTTTAAGCTGTTTATAAGACTATAAACAGCTTAAAGGCTTATTCTTCAATAGTAATACTTGGGAATGAACTCATAGCACGATTTTGCTGAGTTAGCTTAGCACTCACTTTTCTAGCAATCTCTTTGTAGATTTCAGAAACTCTGCTATCAGGATTTTTAGCAACCGTTGGCGTACCTTCGTCCACATCAGTTCTAATGTCCATTTCTAGTGGCAATGCACCTAAGAAGTGAACATCTGCTTCTTTAGCCATTAATTCACCACCACCTGTGCCGAATATAGCTTCTTCATGGCCACACTTAGAGCAAATGTGTAGTGACATGTTTTCAACAATACCTAGAATTGGAATGTTAACTTTTTCAAACATTTTTAAACCTTTTCTAGCATCTAACAAGGCAATATCTTGAGGTGTAGTCACAATCACAGAGCCACTAACAGGGATCTTTTGTGATAATGTTAACTGAGTATCACCTGTACCTGGCGGTAGGTCAATAATCATGTAATCAACACCGCGCCATAATGTATCACGTAGCATTTGCTCTAATGCTTGAGTAACCATAGGGCCACGCCAAATCATTGGATTATCTTCATCAACTAAATAACCAATCGACATACTCTGCATACCATGACCAAGAATTGGCAACAGTTTACCTTCGGCAGATGTGTCTGGCTTAAGCTTACTAACACCAAGCATTCTTGGCTGTGAAGGACCATAAATATCAGCATCTAAAATAGCAACTTTCGCACCTTCTGCTTGCAAAGCTAATGCAAGATTAACCGAAGTTGTAGATTTACCAACACCACCCTTGCCCGAAGCAACAGCAATAATGTTTTTGACTTCTGAAAGAATTGCAACGCCTTTTTGGGTTGAGTACTTAACGATTTTAGTGTCAACAGTAACACTAACATTGTTAATACCATTTTCAGCTAAAACATCTGTAATTTGCTTGCTTAGCTCATCATGATAACCTTTAGCTGGGTAGTTTAGTTCAATCGTGATTTCAACTTTATCACCATCAATATTGATGTTGTTAATTGCATTCGAAGAGAAAATGTCTTGCTCGGTATATTTGTCAACAACACTGCTTAAAATGCTATTAATGTTATCAATGGTTAAATCTGCCATATTAGTGCGCCTGATTAAGTAAAATGATGCTATTTTATCGTATTAACGATATCACACAACCTTAATATTAATAAGCTTATCTTATGAATTCAAGAAAAATTTTAGTTACCTCTGCACTACCTTATGCCAATGGTGAAATTCACCTTGGTCATCTACTTGAATATATCCAAACTGACATCTGGGTTCGCTTTCAAAAAATGATGGGTCATGAGTGTCATTATGTCTGTGCAGATGATGCACATGGCACACCAATTATGCTTAAAGCAAATGAGCTAGGTATTACCCCTGAGGAATTAATTAAAGGCGTAAGCGAGCGTCATCAAGCAGATTTTAAAGAATTTTCAATTGGCTTTAGTCAGTATCATTCAACGCATAGTGAGGAGAATAAAGAGATCTCAGCTGGCATTTACAATAAACTAAATGATGGCGGCTTTATTAAAACACGTACCATTTCTCAAGCGTTTGATCCTGAGAAAAAGATGTTCTTGCCAGATCGTTTTATTCGTGGTGAATGCCCTAAGTGTGGCGCAAAAGATCAGTATGGCGACAATTGCGAGGAGTGCGGCGCAACTTATGCTCCGACAGAACTTATTAATGCCAAATCAGCTGTCTCAGGCGCAACACCTATTACTAAAGATTCAGAACATTATTTCTTTGACCTTCCGCAGTTTGAAGATCAGCTTAAAGCTTGGACAGAGGCAGGGCACTTACAAACAGAAGTAAGCAATAAGCTTGCAGAATGGTTTGAGCAAGGCCTGCAACAATGGGATATTTCTCGCGATGCGCCGTACTTTGGTTTTCAAATTCCGGGCGTGGAGAATAAATATTTCTATGTATGGCTAGATGCACCAATTGGCTATATGGCTAGCTTTAAAAAGCTGTGTAATGAAAAAGGCTTGGATTTTGATGAATATTTCAACAAAGATTCTAAAACTGAGTTGTATCATTTCATTGGCAAAGATATTGTCTATTTTCATGCCCTGTTTTGGCCAGCGACCCTTATGGGATCAAACTATCGCACACCAACAGCGATTTATGCGCACGGATTCTTAACCGTTAATGGTCAGAAAATGAGTAAATCTCGTGGTACGTTTATTCAAGCAAGAACTTATTTAGAAAGCCTTAATCCTGAGTGCTTGCGTTATTATTACGCTTACAAACTCTCAGCTAAGATTGATGATATTGATCTTAATCTTCAAGACTTTAAGCAACGCGTAAATTCTGATTTAGTTGGTAAAGTGGTTAATATTGCTTCTCGATGCTCAGGGTTTATTGTCAAAAAGTTTGATAAAACTCTATCTGCTTATTCGATCGAGCCAGAGCTTTACAATGAATTTGTTAGCCAGGGTGAGGTAATTGCAAAGCTATATGAAGCCCGCAATTACAATCAAGCAATGCGCGAGATTATGAAACTGGCTGATAAAGCCAATCAATATATTGACGAGCACAAGCCTTGGCAATTAATCAAAGAAGAAGGTAGCGAGGCGCAGGTTCATGACGTCACCTCACTTGCGCTAAATTTATTTAGAGTTCTGATGACATACCTAAAGCCAGTTTTGCCTGATATGGCCGAACAAGCTGAAGATTTTTTAAATGTTGATGCACTTAATTGGAGCGATATTAAGCACCCATTAACTAAGCACAAAATCAATAGATTTAAGCCATTGATGTCACGCATCGAGGATGAGCAGATTGAGCAAGTAATTGAAGCCTCAAAACAAACAATCATTCAACAAGAGCCAGAGCAAAAAGAGGATGACAATATGATTAGCATTGATGATTTTACGAAAATAGATTTACGCATTGCCAAGATTTTAAAGGCCGAGCATGTTAAAGGCGCTGACAAATTATTACAGCTAACCCTTGATATTGGTGAAGAAAAAACTCGTAATGTATTTGCCGGCATTAAAGCGCACTATAAGCCAGAGGATTTAGAGGGTCGTTTTACCGTTATGGTAGCTAATTTGGCACCAAGACAAATGAAATTTGGCCTTTCTGAGGGTATGGTTCTAGCTGCGGGTGATGGTAAGTCATTACACATTTTATCGCCAGATTCTGGCGCTAAAGCTGGTATGAAAATTAGCTAAAAATTTAGCAAATTTTGAAAATACCCTTTTTTTGTCGAAATTTACATAAATTATGGGTAAAAATACCTGTTTAGGCCCGATATTACCCTGTTTTCGGTAATATTTTGACCAAAAAGCAACATCCTTACAAAATTTTACAAATTCCGTAAATGAGCAGTTTTCAGGCTATATTAAAGTAAAATATTCTTTTTATGGAGAGATGTCAGAGTGGTTTATTTTGCTCGCTTGGAAAGCGGGTGTACGGCAACGTACCGAGGGTTCGAATCCCTCTCTCTCCACCAAATTACTTATTGTTTTAACTTCACTTCAGACATTTATGTATTTATAAATGTCTTGAAGAATATCAAAAACTATACTCGATTGTTATCGCAAAGGAAAATATGAATCTCACGCCAAATTTCAAACCTAAAAATATTGTGCAATCTATTGAAAGTCTTGCACAAAAAGGACTTAAGGTTGTCGCACAAGCCCAGAAGGGGGTTGATTGGGATGATGTCATCACTGCTACAGATGATTTTGAGTGTGAACTAGGCAGATTAACCAGTGTTAACTCTCATTTAAATGCTGTTATGTTTACGGATGAGTTTAATGAGCAGTACGAGCAAACTTTACCCATTATTACTAATTTTTATTCAGATATTTCTAGCAATAAAGCACTATATACGGCTTACAAGAATCTTAAGAATACCAACCTAAATAAACAACAGCAGTATATTTTGCAAGAATCTATTGATGGATTTGAACTTTCTGGTGTGGGTTTAGAAGGGGAGGTATCTGATCGATTTAAGGCCATTAAAGAGCTCTTAAGTATTCTTAGTAATACTTTTTCAAAGCATGTATTAAAGTCTACCAATGAATGGAAAAAGACAGTTACCCTAGATATGTTAAAAGGTTATTCAGAGGTTGAACTGGCCAAAATTCAAACTGACGAGGGTTATGAGCTAAATTTACAAGTTCCTGTGTATATGGATGTGATGACTTATCTTGATAATCGTGAGTTGCGTGAAGAGGTTTATAGGGCATATGTGTCGCGTGCTTCTGAATTGGGCATTACATCAAGTGATTATGACAATAAATCCGTTATGGATGAAATCCTGACGCTAAGACAGGAAATGGCCAGCATTTTAGGGTTTGAGAATTATGCACAGCTTTCGATTGAATCAAAAATGGTGGAAAGTGTTGAACAGATTATTGATTTTTTAATGAATTTGGTTAAATGCTCAAAGTCACAAGCGAAAGCAGAACTTGATGAGCTAACTAAGTTTGCAGGGATTGAACTCCAGCCTTGGGATTTAGGCTTTTATAGTGAGCAACTAAAAGAGCAAAAGTTTGGCTTTAAAAAGTCAGATCTTACGCCATATTTTCCAGAGAAAAAAGTACTAGAAGGTTTGTTTTTAACGATTGAACGCTTGTATCAAGTGAGCGTTACATCAATCAATGAAACGACGTATCATCCAGATGTACAAGTATTAGAAATAAAAAAACAAGGTCAATTAATTGGTAAGATCTATTTAGATTTATATGCCAGAGAAGATAAACGCGGTGGTGCTTGGATGGCAGATTATCAACCTTTGACAAAGGCTGATAAGCCGATTGCATTTGTAGTATGTAATCTTAATTCGCCAAGTAAAGGCAAGCCAGCATTATTTGAATTTGATGAAATAGTAACCATTTTTCATGAGTTTGGTCATGCATTACATCATGTATTGACGAAGGTGGAATATCCTTGCGCAGCAGGTATTTCTGGCGTTCCTTGGGATGGGGTCGAATTACCTAGCCAATATATGGAATTCTTTTGCTATGAGAAAGATGTAATTAAGCAAATGTCTGAACATATTGATACGAAAAAACCTTTGCCTGATGAGTTATACAGCAAGCTGATTGACTCTAAAAATTTCCAATCTGCAATGGGTATGTTGCGTCAATGTGAGTTCTCACTATGGGATTTGAAAACACATCTTGGTGCGGGCGATACTTACGAAGTTTTAAAAGAGGTACGTAAGCAAACAGCGATTATTCCAGCTATAGATGAAAATAGATTTTTAAATACCTTTGGGCATATTTTTTCGGGCGGCTATGCGGCTGGCTACTTTAGCTATAAATGGGCTGAGGTTTTAGCAGCAGACGCATATTATTATGTGCAAGAAAATGGTGGTATCGGTTCTCGAGCATCTCTTGATTTCTTGCATAATATCTTAGAGAAGGGTGGAAGCCAGGACTTTATGGTTAGTTATGAAGCTTTTAGAGGTAAAAAACCAGAGATTAATGCTCTGTTACAATCAAATGGCATTGCGACTTAGGTACAATGTTTTTTTATTTAATTTTAGGAGTGAGCAATGATTAAGTTTATTTTAAGCGTTATTATTATTTTGGCATTAATTGGTGGCGCAGTTCAGTTTGTTTCTACCGCAGAAAGTTGGGCGCTTGTTGTTAACAAAGAAACTGTTTTGAGCAGTGTTCAAAATGGCGCTATGGTTATTGTTGAATTTATTCAAGAGTTAGTTGCTGATGCAGACCAAATTAAAGGTGTAGATCTTACAGTTGGTAAGTAATCTTTAAAGTCTGTTAGTAAAAATGCCCAACTAGATGTTGGGCATTTTTTTATATTTTTGAAAGTAAGATACTGCCGTTGGTTCCGCCAAATCCAAAGGAATTGGATATGGCATGCTCAATTGGCATTTGTCTTGCCTCATTGGCGCAATAATCTAGGTCGCAATTTTCATCTTGGTTGAAAATGTTAATAGTTGGTGGCACAACTTGATCTTGAATGGCTAAAGCGGTAAAAATAGCTTCAATGCCGCCTGCTGCTCCGAGTAAGTGTCCAGTCATGGATTTGGTAGAGCTCATAACTAAATTATAAGCGTGATCACCCAAAGCTAATTTAGCTGCATCTGTTTCTGCTTGATCTCCAGCAGGAGTAGAAGTACCATGTGCATTGATGTAGTCAATTTCATCGGCATTGACGCTTGCATTTCTCATGGCATTTTTCATACAGCGCGCTGCACCTTCACCACCTTTTGAGGGTAATGTCATATGATAGGCATCACCACTCATACCATATCCAGTAACTTCAGCATAAATTTTAGCGCCACGTGCTTTAGCATGCTCATATTCTTCAAGAACTACAACACCTGCGCCATCACCAAGAACAAATCCATCACGATCTTTATCCCAAGGGCGAGAGGCGGTTGCTGGATCATCGTTGCGAGTTGATAGAGCGCGTGCTGCAGCAAAACCACCTAAACCACAATTAGTAGTTGACATTTCAGCACCACCAGCGATCATTACATCAGCATCGCCATATTCTATTAAGCGCGATGCATCTCCAATATTATGTGTACCTGTTGTACAAGCGGTAACAATCGCAAAATTTGGACCTTTAAGACCATATTTAATAGATAAGTTACCAGAAATCATATTGATGATAGAAGAGGGGACAAAGAAAGGAGAGATGCGTCTAGCGCCCTTTTCTCTGAAGAGGTCGACAGTATTTTCAATAGTGCCTATGCCACCAATACCGGCACCAATGGCTATACCGATACGCTCAGAGTTTTCTTCTGTAACTTCAATGCCACAATCTTCAAAGGCTTGAATGCCAGCAGCCATACCATAATGAATAAAAGTATCCATTTTTTTGGCTTCTTTAGGCGTTAGATAATCAGAAATTTCAAAATTCTTAACAGAGCCACCAAATTTTACTGACTGGCCTTCGGTGTCAATATTTGTCAAAGGGTTGATACCAGATTTTCCTGCTAAGATATTTTTCCAAGATTCTTCAACCGTATTCCCAACAGGAGACACAATACCCATACCAGTAATTACAACTCTTCTTTTGTTCATAATATAACTTTTTTAAAAATAAAAAAGGCGCTTTCTTCTTAGAAGTAAGCGCCTTGTTGTTTAGCAAGCTAAACGGAAATTACAAATTGTTGTTAACGTAATCAATTGCTTGCTGAACCGTTGTAATGTTTTCTGCCTGATCATCAGGAATCTCACAGTCAAACTCCTCTTCAAGAGACATTACTAATTCAACAGTATCTAGAGAGTCTGCACCTAAATCATCAATAAATGAGGCGTTGTTATCAATATCACCACTTACGTCTAATTGTTCAGATACAACTTTTTTAACTCTTTCTTCGATGCTCATTTGTAATTTCCTGTTTTGGTTTAATTAAGTTATTATTTTATCGATTATTGACTATAAAACAAGGCTAAATTGTAAAAAAAATGAATTAGGTTTGATAGCGAGTTGGGTCGGCTATTTTTGCTTCTTGAAAGCCTAGTTTTCGATATTCACAAGCATCACAAACCCCGCAAGCTTCTCCCTTTGCGTTAGCTTGATAACAAGTGGTGGTGTTAGCATAATCAATGCCTAATGCTACTCCTTGCTGAATAATCTGAGCTTTGTTAAGATTTATTAAAGGGGTTTGTATGTTAATTTTTTGCCCTTCAACACCTTGCTTAGTAGCAAGGTTTGCCATAGTTTCAAAAGCATCAATGTACTCTTGTCTGCAATCTGGATAACCAGAATAGTCTAATGCATTGACACCAATGAAGATATTTTGACAATCAAGCACTTCAGCCCAAGCAAGTGCATACGATAAGAGAATAGTATTTCGTGCTGGTACATAAGTAATTGGTATTTCATCACTTTTTACAAAATCAGGCACATCAATGCTTTCATCTGTTAAAGCAGAGCCACCAATATCTGATAAAGATATCTTCATAACTCGATGCTCTGATGCGTTAAATTCTTTAGCGATTCTAGCAGCAGCGTCTAATTCTGATTTTTGTTTTTGACCATAGTCAAAGCTTAGTGCGAAGCAATTATAGCCATGAGATTTTGCAATAGCGAGTGTTGTAGTGGAGTCAAGCCCACCAGATAAAAGTATGACAGCTTTTTTTTTGGTATTAGACATTAGCAAGATTACCTTTTTCTTCTAGCCACTTCTTACGATCACTGGCGCGTTTTTTACTAAGTAGCATGTCCATAGTTTGCTCAACTTGCAATGGATTGTCCAATGTTAGCTGGATAAGACGCCTGGTATCAGGCAGCATGGTTGTTTCTCTTAACTGTGAAGGGTTCATTTCACCCAGCCCCTTGAAACGCTGTACTTGAATTTTGACACGCTTATTCTCTTGTTCAATCTTACGAATAATTGCGTCACGTTCGCCATCATCCAAAGCATAGTAGACTTGCTTACCTGCATCGACACGATATAAAGGCGGCATGGCAACATAAATGTGACCTTCTTTAACCAATTTAGGAAAATGCTTAACAAATAATGTGCAAATGAGCGTGGCAATATGAGCGCCATCAGAGTCAGCATCAGCCAAGATGCAGATTTTTCCATATCTAAGATTTGATAAATCTTGACAATTAGGCTCCAGACCAATAGCAACACTAATATCATGAATTTCATTACTAGATAAAACTTGGTCAGAATCAACTTCCCAAGTGTTTAGTATTTTACCTCTGAGTGGCAAGATGGCTTGATACTCTTTATCTCGAGCTTGTTTAGCAGAACCGCCAGCTGAATCACCTTCCACTAAGAATACTTCAGTTTGGGTTAAATCGGTGCTGGTGCAGTCAGAGAGTTTTCCAGGAAGGGCGGGACCACTAACAATCTTTTTACGAATAATTTTCTTGTTAGTCTTAAGGCGTGTTTGAGCATTTAAGATTGCCAATTGAGCAATTTGTTCAGCAACATCGGTATGCTTGTTAAGCCACAAACTAAAGGCATCTTTAGCAACATTAGCTACAAAAGCTGCACACTCTCTAGAAGAAAGTCTTTCTTTAGTTTGACCTGAAAACTGAGGATCTAAAATTTTTATTGAAAGCACGTAAGCAATTCTTTGCCAAACATCATCTGGAGTCAGTTTAATGTTTTTTGGAATTAGATCTCTAAATTCACAAAACTCTTTAAGTGCATCTGTTAAACCTGAGCGCAATCCATTAACATGAGTACCACCATTGATAGTAGGGATGAGGTTGACATAGCTTTCTGCAACGACATTGGTATTGTATTGGGTCCATGCAAGTGAGCAGTTGAGCTGTTGTTCCTCAGAAGTAAAATCTACCACAAAAGGTTTTTCTGGTAAGTTATCAAGCCCATCTAAAGCCATTGCAAGATAGTCTTTTAAACCTTCTTGATACATCCATTTATCAGTTGTATCATCAATTTCATTATAAAAATTGACCTCTAATCCAGGGCACAAAACAGCTTTTGAGCGTAAATTATGACGCAGTTTAGAAGCTGAAAATTTGACCATATCAAAAAACTGGGCATCTGGTGTAAATTTAACCTTAGTACCTGTATTTCGCTTTCCAACTGTTGCAATAACTTCTAACTCAGTTTTTTTAGACCCACTTGCAAAGCTAATATAATGCTCTTTAGCATCACGTTTAATCCAAATCTCAACCAAAGTTGATAGGGCGTTAACCACTGAAATACCCACACCATGTAAGCCACCAGAAAACTGATAAGAATCATTTGAAAACTTACCACCAGCGTGTAATTTAGTCAAAATCACTTCTACACCTGATTGACCTTCACCTGCATGAATATCAACAGGCATTCCTCGACCATTGTCTTCGACAGAAAGAGAGCCGTCTTTGTAAAGAACAACGCTAATTTTATTTGCATGACCCGCAACCGCTTCATCAACACTATTATCAATCACTTCTTGAGCTAGATGATTTGGTCGCTCAGTTTCGGTGTACATACCCGGTCGTTTTCTAACAGGTTCTAATCCTGTTAAAACCTCGATCGAGGAGGAATTATAATCACTCATATTGTAGTTACCCAAGGATATATTTGCTAAGTATCATACCAAAAAAAAGCCCCAAAAAATGGGGCTTTTATCAGCTTTAAAAAATGATTGCTACATCATACCATGCATTGCATCACCACCCGCTGCAGCAGGCGCTGCATCTTGAGGAATGTCTGTAATCATAGCTTCAGTAGTAATCATTAATCCAGAGATACTTGCAGCATGCTGTAAGGCAGCACGAGTCACCTTAGTAGGATCTAAGATACCCATTTCAAGCATATCACCATAAACTTCATCACCAGCATTGTAACCAAAGTTACCTTTACCGTTAGAAACCTCATTTAAGACAACAGAAGCTTCACCACCGCCATTAGTAACAATTTGGCGTAATGGTGCTTCCATTGCGCGTTTGGTTATATTAATACCAATGTCTTGATCGTGATTGTCACCTTTTAAGTCGTTTAGGGCAGCAATAGCTCTTACTAGTGCGACACCACCACCTGGAACAACACCTTCTTCTACTGCAGCACGAGTAGCATGAAGTGCATCGTCTACACGATCCTTCTTCTCTTTCATTTCAACTTCAGTTGCTGCACCAACTTTAATAACTGCAACACCACCAGATAGTTTAGCCAAACGTTCTGAGAGTTTCTCTTTATCGTAATCAGAAGTTGTTGTTTTAAGTTGTGCTTGAATTTGCTTAACTCGTCCATCAATATCAGCTTTTTTACCCATACCGTCAACAACAACTGTCTCATCTTTACCAATTTCTACGCGTTTAGCACTGCCAAGCTGATCTTCAGAGATACCTTCTAAAGAGAGTCCCACTTCTTCAGAGATCACCATGCCGCCTGTTAAAACTGCTAAATCTTGTAAAATTGCTTTACGTCGATCACCAAAACCTGGCGTTTTAACTGCAGCCACTTTCACGATTCCTCTCATATTGTTAACCACAAGAGTTGCTAGCGCCTCACCTTCAATATCTTCGGCGATTATCAATAAAGGTCTGCCAGATTTTTGAGCAATTTCTAATGATGGTAGCAAGTCTCTAATATTTGAGATTTTGGCTTCATTTAATAAGATCAGCGGAGAATCTAAATCTGCACTCATTGAATCTTGATTGTTGACAAAATATGGAGATAAGTAGCCTCTTTCAAATTGCATACCTTCAACAACATCTAGCTCATTGTCAAAGCCAGAGCCTTCTTCAACGGTAATTACACCAGCATTACCTACTTTGTCCATAGCTTCAGCAATAATATCACCAACATTACTGTCAGAGTTTGCAGAGATAGTACCTACTTGTGCAATAGCTTTTGTGTCATTACAAGGCTGAGATAGATCGCGTAATGCATTAACTGCAGCTTCAGTGGCTTTATCAATACCGCGCTTTAAATCCATTGGGTTCATGCCAGCAGCGACAGCTTTAACACCTTCTGTTATTAACGCTTGCGCAAGTACCGTTGCTGTTGTTGTGCCATCACCAGCAACTTCGTTGGTTCTAGAAGCAACTTCTTTAACCATTTGTGCACCCATGTCTTCAAACTTACCTTCAAGCTCAATTTCTTGTGCAACTGATACACCATCTTTAGTAATGGTAGGTGCACCAAATGATCTGTTTAAAACTACGTTTCTACCCTTAGGGCCTAGTGTTACTTTAACTGCATTAGCAAGCATATTAACGCCATCTAGCATTAAGTTTCTAGCATCTGATCCAAATTTAATTTCTTTTGCTGACATATTGATCTCCTTTATTCGACAACTGCGACAATATCGCTTTCACGCATTACTAATAATGTTTCACCATCAACTTTAATTTCAGTGCCGGCATATTGGCCAAATAAAACTTTGTCACCAATTTTTACATCTAGTGCAATAATAGAGCCGCTATCGGATGTGTTACCTTTACCAACTGCGATAATTTCACCTTCAGAAGGTTTTTCAGTTGCTGAATCAGGAATAATTAGACCACTTGCTGTTGTCTTTTCTTCTTCTACTCTTCGCACGACCACGCGGTCATGAAGGGGACGGATGTTCAATTTTTTCTCCTAGTAAATAATAAATGATTAGGTAATTCTACCTTTCAAACTATGTAGTGTTGTTTTTTGGCTTATCAAGTCTTTAGATGTAATAATATAATTTAATAATTAAATAACTTCTTTAAAAAAAATTAAATAAAGTAATTCCTAAGAAAATACAATCGTTTTATTATTACAAACTAACACCCGATCTTCTAAGTGGTATTTCAAGCCTTTAGCGAGTGTAATTTTTTCAACGTCTTGGCCCATTTTTTTCATATCATCAGCACTATCTGCATGATCGACACGAACAACATCTTGCTCAATAATCGGGCCTTCATCTAAATCAGCTGTCACATAATGACAAGTAGCACCAATTAGTTTTACACCTCGTCCAGCAGCACGCTCATAAGGATTGGCGCCAACAAATGATGGCAAAAATGAATGATGAATATTAATAATTTTGCCACTATATTCAACACACATCTCTTCTGGAATGATTTGCATATAACGTGCAAGAACAATAACATCTGGATTAAAACTATCGACCATTTTCATCATTTTGTTCATGTCAGCCTCTTTTGTGTCTTGACTGATACTGACTTTTTTAAACGCCACATCATACCAACTGGCAAGTTTAGATAATCTGTTATGATTGGATAAAACACCAACAATTTCGCCTTCAAGTTCGTTTTCATGGCCTCGATGCAAAAGATCTGCCACACAATGTGATGCCTTAGACCCCATAACCAATATACGTTTAAGCTGCGCTGCATCACTAAGCTGCCACACCATATTACACTGATCAGCTAAAACTGAAAATGCATTTCTAAAGTCATCCAAAGAACAAGAAATAGAGTTTGACTCAATCTCAATACGCATAAAGAAATGCTGGTTTTGCTCATCTAAATGATGGTGCGCCTCTTTAATATTGCCGTTATATTCAAGAATAAACTGACTTACAATAGCCACCAATCCATGAGTGTCTGGGCAAGAAATCAATAATCGATAAACGCTCATGTACGATACTCTGCATTAATCTTTATATAATCATAAGAAAAATCAGTAGTCCAAACGCTTTCTTGTATATTACTATTACCAATTTCAATGGTAATTACAATATCTGTCTTTTGCATTTGCGCACTACCCAATGCTTCTGTATAAGCAGGATCTGGTTCACCTAATTTAACGATACTCACCTGATTCAAATAGATGTTAATATCTTCAATGTTTAGCTGTTTAATGTTCGCCCTACCAACCGCTGCCAAAATTCGACCCCAGTTTGCATCGCTTGCAAATAAGGCTGTTTTAACCAACGGAGAGTGGGCCACTGTATAAGCCACTTCTAAACAATCTTCATTACTCGATCCGCCTTTAACGCGTATCTCAACAAATTTAGTTGCCCCTTCACCATCTTTAATAATTTGATGCGCTAAAGATTTAGTCACTTCATAAAGTGCACTTTGAAATTCCTCTTTGCAATCAGCAAGATTAACATCACTTGCTCCTGTTGCACTGAGCGTACAAGCATCATTCGTAGAGGTGTCGCCATCAACGGTAATTCGATTAAAAGACTGATTAGTCGCCTGGGTTAAACAAGCTTGCAACTGATTTTGAGTCGCCTTAATATCAGTAAAAACGAAACTTAGCATAGTGGCCATATTAGGACGGATCATGCCTGAACCTTTAGCAATGCCACTAATAGTAACCGTTTGCCCAGCCACATCGAATGTCTTGGAATGAGTTTTTTCTAATAAATCTGTGGTTAGTATGCCTTTGGCCACCTTATCCATAGCGTCTTCTGATAACTGGGCAGCCACACTTGGAATGCCTACTTCAAACTTGGATAAATCAAGCTGCTGGCCAATCACACCCGTTGAAAAAGGCAATACTTGTTCTGTTTTAATATTTAGCTCATTAGCTAATAGCTCACACGTGTTAAGCGTATTTTCCAAACCTTGCACACCCGTACCCGCATTCGCATTGCCACTATTAATTAAAAAGGCTAATGGAGATTGCTGTAAGTGATTTTTGGCGACCAATACGGGAGCAGCACAAAATACATTTTGCGTAAATACTGCTGCTGTTGCAGAGCCTTTGGTAAGTGAGACAATGGATAAATCCAAGGCGTCATTATTTTTAATATGCGCATTAATTGCACCGAAAATTACGCCCTTGACCTTTAATAATGCTTGACTCATGATCGAAAAAAAATCCTTAATAATTAAGGGTATTTTACTGACTTACGAAGTTTTTGAAGATTTTTTATCCAGATATTGAAAAACACTCATAAGAATTGCGCCAAACACAACCATAATAAGTGCCGGAACAGCGGCGCGCTCATATAAACCTTCAGCACTGAGCTCATAAACTTGAATAGCCAATGTATCCCAGCCAAATGGACGCAGCAAATACGTAGCCGGTAACTCTTTCATCACATCAACAGCTACTAACAAACCTCCTGCCAGAATCCCCGGCGTCATCATCGGCAGATATACTTGCCAAATAAGCCTTGGACGCGACGCCCCTAAAAGCCTTGCACTTTGAGTAAACACAGGTTTAATTTGCTGAGCTGATGCATCAATCGAACTATAAGCAATGGCCATAAATCGAGACACATAAGCAAAAATCAACAAAGCAATAGATCCAAAAATAAGATGATTAACGCTCTCACCACCCAGCTGGATATTAATCTCCGATATTTGATTAACACCATACAACAGCCCAACTGCCATTACTGAGCCGGGCAGAGCGTAGCCCAATGTTGCTAATCGAATCACACTTTGAAGCCAAATATTGCCTCGCTTGCATCCTCCAGGGAGCGCTAATATTGTAGCAATCGCAACAGTTATTAACACAGCAGAGAGGGTTAAAATAGAAGTTGAGGCTATCAAATCAAGGTATTTAGAGCTCCATTCTTCACCAATCGATGACCAGCCCCAAATTAATAGCTGCAACATTGGCATGGTAAAAGACAGCATAAATATGCTAAAAACAAAAAAACTAATCAACCAGGCAGCAACACCTCTTGCTTGATAAGGTTTTTTATTGAGTATATCTGCTGAATAATATTTAGCTTGACCGCGCGCTTTTTTCTCAAAATAAATAAAGAAGAATGCCACCAAGACTAATAATGATGCCAACTGCGCCGCAACCTCAATTGAGCGAAAATCAACCCAAGCAGAATAAATAGCGGTTGTAAATGTGTCATAATTAAACAAACTCACAACGCCAAAATCAGCCAAGGTTTCCATCAGCGTTACTAGTAGTCCTGCTGCTACTGCTGGCCTAGCCAATGGCAAAGAAATTTTAAAGAAAACTCGAATAGGCCCCGCACCGAGCAATTGCCCTGCCTCAATCATGTTGATTTTTTGGCGCTTGAATGATGCCCTAGTCATCATATAAACATAGGGGTAAAACACCAAGACAAACGTTAATATAATGGCCCATGAGCCAGCACGAATATCAAACCCTGGCAAGCCTAAAGCTTCGCGCATCCAAACTTGAGCATAGCCTGAATAGTCAAACACACCCAAATATACAAAAGCCAAAACATAAGCAGGAATAGCAAAAGGCAAAAACAGTGCCCATTCTAACCAACGCCTGCCTGGAAACTCAACCATCACCACCAAATAAGCTAATATCGTACCTAGCAATGTTACACCAACACCAACACCTAGCAACAAAATAATGGTTGAGCTGATTAAATTTGGCAATAAATTTTGTGAAAAATGCGGCCAAAGCTCCTGTTCAGGCAAAGCCCAAGAAAATGCCACCACAAAAATTGGCATTGCCACTACTAAAGCTAGCAGGCTAATCCAAATTTTTGAGCTAAGACAGTATTTTTTCAAAATTTTTCTCTTGTTTTTTTAATTTAATACTAAACAAAAAACCAAACATCTAGCCTAGGTTTTGTTGTTCAGCTTAGTCTTAGTTTATCGATAGCCTTTGATCTGCATCAACTTAACCGCTTCAGACTGCAAAATACCTGCTTGCGATAAATTCATGTTATCTTGTTTAAAAGCTCCCCAAGTGGACACCACCTCATCTGCTGCAATATTTTGATTAGCTGGATATTCTTTATTCAAAGAGCCATAAATCGCTTGCGCCTTTACAGATGACAACCATTCTAACAACTGTATAGCACCAGCTGTATTAGATGCATGCTTAGTCACGCCTGCACCAGAGACATTAACATGTACACCTGTTGTATCTTGATTAGCCCAAAATAGCTTGAGTGGCGCTTCCGGATTTTTCTCAATTAGATCGCCAAAGTAATATGTATTGACCAGTCCAACATCACATTGGCCTGCCAAAATAGCATTCATGACATGCGAATCTTTAGCATTCGGCGTAGCACTCAAATTATTCACCCAGCCACTAACAATCTCACCCGCTTTTTCCTTGCCGTGGTGGTAAATAACAGAAGCCACTAACGATTTGGTATAAACTTTTTTACTCGTTCTCAAACATAAGCGCCCATTCCACTTTTCACTAGCAAGATCTTCATAGCTTGACAATGTTTCAGGATCAACACGATCTGTTGAGTAAACAATCGTACGTGCACGAACTGACAAACCTGTCCATAATCCTTGTGGGTCTCTCAAATACGCTTGAATATTATTTTTTAAAGTGTCAGTTTGAACACCTTGAAATAAATCTTGTGAGCCTGCATACCAAAGATTACCCGCGTCAACTGTCATAAACATATCCGCTGGCGTATTGGCACCTTCAAGTTTCAAACGCTCAATCAAGGCACCGCCCTCGCCTGTTAGATAATCGACCTTGATGCCTGTATCTTTTGTAAAGGCTTGGAATAATGGCTTAATTAAATGTTCTTTTCTAGCACTATAGACAGTGACTGAATCATCACTTGCTGCTTGCACTGCTGATATACTTGACACTAATACCACTGATAGCATAATAGCTGATGAAACCCATTTCCTAATATTCATTTTACTTTTTCTCCTGATTTTTTAAAAAAAATAATGATTATCACTTAACAGTCAAGCGCTTATCCTGGATTTTTCCGACTTTATCGGCAAGGGCGTTGGCTTCATTAATATCATGTGTCACCAAAATCGAGGTTGTATTAGTTTGTTTAAGAATATGACGCACTTGCGCCACAAGTTGATCACGATGGATTTTGTCTAAGCTAGAGAAAGGTTCATCCATTAATAAGATTTTAGGCGCTGGTGCAAGTGCTCTAACCAGAGAAACTCTCTGCTGCTCTCCGCCTGATAATTGGTGTGGATATTTTTTCTCAATCCCTTTTAAACCAATCATATCTAGCAGTTCTGTAACTCGCTGTTTTTGTTCAGATCTAGATAGATGATGAATGCCAAAGCTAATGTTTTTTTCAACGTTCATATGTGGAAATAGCACATAATCTTGAAACACCATACCTACCTCTCGATGCTCTGGCTCTGTTAGATGAGTACCATTTTTTGATAATAGTACACCATTCAACTCAACCTCTCCCTGAGCCCCTTCATCAAGCCCTGCTATAAATCTAAGTATTGAGCTCTTACCACTACCACTATCACCTAATAGTGCAAAAATTTCACCTTGCTTAAGGTTTAAATTAAAGTTATTTAAGACTTTATTATTTTGATAAATTACTGATAAATCTTTAACTGCTAACATTTAATAATGCAAATACTAATAAGAATGATTATCAATATTATATAAGATTATCCTAATAGAATTAGATTATTTATGTTGATTTACTATAAGTACATATTAATAGATATATGTCATAAAATAAAGACTTAAAGATTAGCTAATAGAATTCGTATATAAATGAACAAACAAGATAGAAGAAAAGCCAGTCAAAAAGTAACCTTAGTTGGTGCTATTATTGATCTCGCATTAGGTATCTTTAAAGTTATAGCTGGCGTACTAGGTAATTCTGGCGCTTTAATTGCAGATGGTATTCACTCATTTTCAGACTTATTATCTGATGGTGTTGTGCTTTATGCTTCAAAACATTCAGCTGAAGAGGCGGATGATGAGCATCCATATGGCCATGAAAGATTCGAAACTGTTGCAACTTTAGGGTTAGCCATTATTCTGGCTATTATAGGCGTTGGTATTATTTATGATGCTTTTGAGAGATTATTTAATCCCAGTGAGCTTTCACATAGCACCTTACTACTAAGTGTAGCTGCTTTATCAATTTTTTCTAAAGAAGCTTTATATTGGTATACCTTAAAAGTTGCCAGTACTTATAAGTCTAGCATGCTTAAAGCCAATGCATGGCATCATCGCTCAGATGCCCTATCTTCAGTAGTTGTCTTTATTGGAATTTTGGGCAGCCTTAATGGTTATCTATTTTTAGATGGTGTTGCAGCTGTTGTGGTTGGATTCATGATTATTTATATAGCTTGGGAGTTAGGACTAGGTGCAACTAAAGAGCTAGTGGATTCTTCGATTGATGCTGATAAAGTTAAACAACTGCGAGACTCTATTGGTCGGATTAGTGGTGTTAATAATGTACATTCACTTCGTACTCGCAAAATTGGGCATACAATATCTTGCGATGTGCATGTTCAAGTTGACCCATACCTAAGCGTGAGTGAAGGACATATTATCAGCGTAAGTGTTGAACGCGTTGCTAAAGAATGCCTAGAAAATCTTAACGATGTAACTGTTCATATCGACCCTGAAGATGATGAAACTGTTGCACCTTATGAAGCGCTTCCAGAGCGAGCTGAAGCATTGGGAATTTTAACAAAAGCTTTGTTTAATAATAAATGTGATGGTGAAATTGAGCGAATCCAATTACACTACCTAGACAGCAGAATTCACGTAGATTTTTACTTACCATTAAGCTGTCTAGATTCTGGACAAAGTGGTGATGAAATTCTCGCAAAGCTTCATAAAACAGTCGACCCTCTAGAAGGGTTTGGAAAAATTAAGGTCTACTTTAGTAGATACTAAAGACAATGATAAGCATGGCATATTGCCCCAGCTAATGCATCAGCTGCATCTTCCTGGGGTGCCTTGTTAAGCTTTAAAGCATCACATACCATATAAGAAACCTGATCTTTGGCAGCATGCCCTTTACCAACAACTGCCTTTTTAATTTGATTGGGGCTATATTCAACCATAGCAATGCCATTCATTCCCGCAGCAGAAATAATCGCACCTCTAGCATGGCCTAGTTTAATCGCAGCATCAGGGTTTGGCCTATCGGGGCGCATAAATGCACGCTCAATAACAACCACGTCAGGTTGATATTTTTTAACCAATTGATCAATTTCTAAAAAGATTGTGGTGATGCGATCTGTCAATTCACCCTTGGTACGAATACAACCACTAGCAACATAGCTAAATTTAAGCTTTTGAGCTTCAATTAAACCAAATCCTGTAATTCTTGAACCAGGGTCAATCCCTAAAATTTTCATAATGGGTATTGTATAGAGTTGATAAAAATTAAGCAATATAAACATACATATAAGGCATTTATGATATACTTTAAATTTATAAATTAAACAAGGATAGACTATGGCAGTATTGGAGCTAAACAAAGACAACTTTGACGAAACCATTCAAAATAACGAACTAGTTATCTTAGATTTTTGGGCACCCTGGTGTGGTCCTTGTAAATCATTTGCACCAACTTATGAAGCCATGAGTGAAAAAATTGATGGTGTAACATTTGCCAAAATTAACACCGAAGATGAGCAAGATTTAGCCGGTAAATTCCAAATTCGCTCTATTCCAACTTTGATGATTTTCAGAGATCAAATCGCCATTTTTTCGCAACCAGGTGCAATGGCAGAATCAGATCTTGAAACAGTATTAAATAAAGCTAAAGAATTAGATATGGATATCGTACGAAAAGAGATTGAGGAGCAGTAAGCTAAAAGTTAGCTCAAGTCTGAATAACTTTTTTCACTAAACCCAACCCTAAAATTAGCACCTGTTACTAAAACAGGTCGTTTTATAAGCGTTGGGTTTTTTAACGTCAGCTCTATAGTGATGTTCGTTTTTTGTTCATCAGTAAAATTTCTATAGGTAGTTGAACGCTTGTTAATAAGCTTATCCCAGCCAATTGCGTCGACAAAACTTTGCAAAATACTTTTATCAATAGGTTGATCACGAAAATCAATAAATTCGAATTCAATATTATTGTTACTTAAAAATTGCCTAGCTTTTTTAACAGTATCGCAATTTTTAATACCATACATTTTGATCATTGATATACCTACTGATTAGAAAATTCAAGAATCTCTTTATGCTCATCATCTACAATAATGCGTAAGCCTTTCTGAGGATAGTGCCAATAGGTCACTCCTGGATAAGCAAGTTCAGTGCTATCTGGCTTTCCAAATAAATTTAACATTGCCTCTTGACTGAGGTTAGTCTTAGGAACGAAGCTTAGAGATTTAATTTGATAACGAGACATTAGCGCCTCACCAGTTGTTATAAAGGTGGTTTTCTTAACCCCTGAAGGCATTAACATCGACTGATCTATATACTCTCTAAGTACTTCAATGCGTTGATCGTTTAATGCAAGATTTACAATAATATTAGCACCAATACCGCCGACCTTAGTACTTGGAAAATACACTTCCAATTCAGGCTCTATGTTTTCCTGCTCAAATAATGACGCTTCAATTTCTATTCCAAAATAACGGGCTGCATCAATCAACTCACTATGCTCCATGGTGAGCTCAAAAACAACTGTTTTTCCCTGTTTATTAATATAACTTTGCCAGGGCATAGCCTGATTTTTTGGCATTTCAATATTACGCGTTAATAAAAATATTAATAAAAATACTAGAATAGATCCCAATAAAGTATAGGCAACTATATATCTTTCTTTCATCTATTAAAGGGGGGTTTTCCAGCTTTATGACGCAGCCAATTTAGAGTTTTATAAGTTGGGGTGTGGCTAATAAATTTTAACTCTAATTCACGTTTTCCTGGAAATTCCAATAAAAATAATCCAAGCAAAATTGAAATAACACCTTGGCCTGGGGTCACCAACATAATAATGCCAGCTAACACTAATAAAACACCTATGACTGTGGTGACAATAAATTTAACAAAACCCCAAACTGATTTAATTTCTATAGCGTTTTTAGGTTTTGATGAGAAATAATCAACTGGCATAAGGCCCAATAAATATGGCGTTAACAGAAGCGTCAACACAAAAATAGCTGCAGAAATAACACCAATCATTATGAATAATTCTTCGTATTGATCTAAGTATTGAATTATCGTATCTAGCATGATAATAAAAAAGTTACTGGCCCATCGTTAGTCAAAGACACTTGCATATCGGCACCAAATATGCCACTTTGTACTTTTGGATACTGTTGTGAAATATTCGACAAAAAATATTCATAAAGTTTTTTAGCTTCTACAGGTTTTTTTGCAGTTGAAAATCCTGGTCTAGTGCCTGAGCTTGTATCTGCCGCCAAGGTAAACTGTGAAACAAGTAAAAGGCTGCCATCAATATCTTTAACTGATAAATTCATTTTTTCATCAGTGTCATAGAACACTCGATAAGACAATATCTTTTTAATCATCTTATACATTTGAACCTGTTCATCGTTTTTTTCAATTCCAAGAAATACCAGTAAGCCTTGGCTAATTTCGCCTGTAATTTGACCATCAACTTCAACTTTAGCACGAGAGACACGTTGAATTAAGGCTTTCATTGGAAATTAAGCACTAAGATGCGATACATCTGCAACAGATAAGAATAAGCTTCTAACCCAATTAATTAAATTAAGACGCGCTTGTTTTAATTCAGCTACATCACTGTTAACCATGACTTGATCAAAGAAATTATCAATACTGGCTTTAAGAGAGATAAGCTCATTCATACTAGCTGCATAATCTTTAGAGTTTGATAACTGATCAGACACAGATTGGGTTGCAGCAAATAAAGCTTTTTCAGCATCTTCAACCAGTACCGAAACATCTACCTCAATTGATAAATTATTCTGATCTTTGAGCATATTGGCAATTCGTTTATTTGCCTCAATTAGACTGTTTGAAGCTTTATCTTGAGTAAAAATATTTAATGCCTCAACACGAAGGTGGAAATCATATGGAGATTCTGGCTCAACTGCTAATACTGCTTCAAAAGCTTTAGCGCTGACTTGTTTATCCTTGTAATAGGCACGCAAACGATCCATCATGAATGTATAAATGGCTGATGAACAGTGCGTATCTACGTCTGATGAATGCGCAGATAATGAATTCTCAATTAATGTTTTAAGATTTAAATCAAGTTTACTTTCTACCATGATTCTTAATAAACCCAGAGCCATTCTACGTAATGCGTATGGATCTTTAGAACCTGTCGGTCCTTGGCCAATACCGTAAATACCAGTGATAGTATCAAGTTTATCGGCAATGGCGACTACCAAGCCTTCTTGAGTTGAAGGTAGTATATCACCGGCAAATCTAGGATGATAATGCTCACTAATCGCTACTGAAACAGTTAAGCTTTCACCATCATTCTTGGCATAGTAGCCACCCATCACTCCTTGGAGATCAGCAAACTCACCTACCATTTCTGATACTAAATCTGACTTACATAATAATCCTGCTCTTTTAGCATTCACCACATTAGCGCCAATCATTGTCGCAATAGAACCTGATAACATTTCAATACGTTTGGCTTTATCTCCCATTGATCCTAATGACTTCATAAATAATACGCGATCTAGTTTTTCAAGGCGAGATTCAAGTGTTTGACGCTTATCTTGTTCCCAAAAAAACTCTGAATCTGCCAATCTTGGACGAATAACACGCTCATTGCCACCAACAATAACACTGACATCGCTAGATTCAATATTAGCAACCGAGATAAAGCTTGGTAATAATTTATCATTGTCATCAAGCATATGAAAATATTTTTGATGAGATTTCATGGCTGAGATAAGAGCTTCTTCTGGTACCGCCAAAAATGACTCACTAAAGCCTCCTGAAAAAGCTCGCGGATACTCAACTAAGGCACAAACTTCACTCAAAAGCGCTTCATCAATCACTGCTGTGGCTTCGTTATCATTTGCTATTTGAATCACCTGCTGTCGAATCGTTTGCTTACGTGTATCAAAATCTACTTCAATTTTCGCCTGTTCCATCATAATTTGGCGGTAATTTTTAGCCTGATCAATAGTTAATGTTTTTGGACCAGTGAAGCGTAAGCCGCGTGTGATATTTGTTGCGCTCAGACCCATAATATTTGCCTTTATCACATCTGCACCCAAAAGCATGATCAGCCAATGTGTTGGGCGTACAAATTGTGTATCAGAACTACCCCAGCGCATTGGTTTGGCAATGGGTATGTTTTTAATGGACTTATCAACAACCTTTTCAAGCAATGTTTTAGTTTCTAAGCCCTGCTGCTCTTTAGTAAAGAAATAATAATCTGACTTTCCAAACGCCTTCTTCTTAAGCTCAGATACCGATACACCACAAGACTTTGCAAAGCCTGAGACGGCTTGATCTGGTGCAGAAACCGAAGGACCTTTGCGCTCAATTATTTGATCTTCTTGCTGACACTGAAGATCGTGCACTAGCACCGCTAAACGACGCGGGGTAGCAAATGACTCAACTTTTAAATAGTTTAGTTTTAATTCAGCTAGTTCTTTAATTATATTATCTGTCAATGCTTTTGAAAGCTTTGGAAGTAATTTAGGTGGCAACTCTTCTGTGCCTAGTTCTAGTAAAAAGTCTTGTGTATTCATCATAATAAATTTTAAATAATTTGGAATCGAAGTTGACCATTGAATAAATCAATCATCACTGAACGTGCATATAACTTGGTTGGCACTACATCAAACTTCTTATATACGCCAGCAATTGAAACCAGTTCAGCATTAAATGACTGCACGAAGATGGTTGATTTTTCATCTCCCTGAATACCGGCAAATAAACTACCTTGAACTTCCTTATAAGCAGAAATGGAACCAAATGACATTACATCAGCACCTGCTTTAACTTTAGCTAATAATACTAAATCCCTATCTTGTGAAATAACTTGCTGGAACGAATAAACCTTATTGGTTACAATCTTTGGCGCTTGATAAGTTTTATCTTGATGAGGATTTGACACACTTGATGCTGACTGTTTAACTGCTTGAGTTTTAATTTTAACCTTACTACTGGGTGACAATGATTTTCCAAACACAGCCAAGCCAGAAAATTTTGCAAAATCAATTAACTCTTGCTTGAGTGATCGAATACCAACCGCTACCATTTCATTTTGAGCAAGAATTTCGATCAAAACTGCAAGTTCATTAGCTTGGAAATTTTTATACTCAATTTCTAAAATAACAGGTGCATGTTGGAATTGTGCCTTATTACTACTTGCTAGCGCAGTGATTTCATCCATCAAGGTGTCTGTATTATTAGTTAAAACTCTTAAGGTGTAAAGTGCCTCTGTTTGAGTAATAACTTCAATTTTATTCAACTACGCCACCCCTGGGTACAATCCAGAAAATTCCACACGCGATTCATGCCTGTATCACCACTCAACATCAGCTCTAATGGGCTTTTGTGTTTGAATTTCTTCACACTACGTTTAAGCCAAACACTGGCATATTCTTTATTAGTTGGGAATGTAGTGCCTAATGATTCATCGATACCTAAAATCATTCTAGTACGGGTCACCATAGCGTCATTAAATTCAAACGATTTATCACCACGACGATACATGTATAGGTGTCTAGGCTTAATGATTTCTTCAAGGCCTAAAATAATCAATTGGTCAGAATCTTCCAATTTCCAATTTTCTAAAATCTGAGAGAGCTGAGAAGTTAATTGATTTTTTTCATTATCACTTAGATTGATAATATCTTGCTTTGGGGAAGTATTCTTGTTCATTAATTTACTCTAAAATGGAATAATATTTCACGATCATATACGCTTTTATCGGGTGCAGGTGGAAGTGGAGAGGCCTTATAAACCGCTCTTTCAATGGCATCTTTAAAGGCTTTCGCTTTAGCACCATTAGTTACATTACACGACTGCAAATTAACACTTTGCACTTTACCGTTTAAATCTTGTAATATGTAGACATCACAACCCCAGTTATCTTTTGCACCTTGATAGCGCCATTGCTCTTTAACTCTTGAGGCAATTTGGTTAATATAGTTAGCTTTTAGCTCATTTAAAATATCTTCTTGAGCAAATTCTCTTTCTTGATCCTCCTCAGCCTGAATTTCTTTCTTTAAAGAACGGGTGTCTTGTTCTTTTTCAAACTTATTAGCCTCTACTTTTCTTAATTTTTCAATTTTTTGTTTTTCTTGTTCTGCTGCTTTTGCTTTTTTCTCAGCTAACTTTTTACGTGCTTCAGCTTTATTGGCCTGCTCTTCTGCCAACCGCTTCTCTTTCAATGCTAATTTCTTCTTTTGTTCAGCTACTTTTCTACTTTTTTCAGCTTGAGCTTCAGCCAACTTTTCTTTTTTTGTTTTCGCTTTTAATTTTTTCAAACGCTGCTGCTCTTTATAGCGTTCATTTTCAACACGTTTTTCAGCACGTTTAAGATCTTCTAAGCGCTTTTCTCGCTTTTGCTTAACATTAATCAGTCGCTGTTTTTCTTTCTTAATCTCAGTTAGGTCAACTGTAACGGCTTTAGGCACTGCCTTAGATGACTTAGGTGTCGTTTTAGGAATCTCCCAGCGCTGAACACTAGAAAACACTAAACCAACAACTAAAGCAAGATGCAAAGCAATGGCTGTCCAAAATGCGATAGGATGCTTATTGGCAATTTTAGGTAGTTTGATATTTTTAATCCAATCAGCTTTCATTATTTTGCATCGCCAGATTCAGTCACAATACCAACCTTATCCACGCCATTTTTTTGTAAAAAAGACATCAGTGAAACAACTGATCCATAATCCACACTTGCATCCCCTCGAACAAAAACCTTCATGCTTGGATAGATCTCTAAGCGTGCGCTAACTCGTCCAGCGATGATACCTAATGGGAGTTTTTCACCTTTGGACACATCAGAGTCATCTTCATCCAATGAATTGATAAAGTACTCGCCCTCTTTGTTAATGGTGATAATGGTTGGTTGCTGTTCAGAAAAGTCCACCATTTTGGCGTCAGCCGTTGGTAAATCCACTTCAATACCTTGCTCAATAATGGGCGTTGTCATCATAAATATGACTAACAAAACTAGCATGACGTCAATATACGGAACAATGTTAATATGACCATCAACACTAGGTCTGCGACGTTGTGGCAATCCTATCATAGCTTAACGTTACTTTTGTCGTTGAAAACTAACAAATAACTCTTCAACAAAGGCGGTGTATTTGTTTTGAATTTCGCCCACTTGAGTAATTAGACGGTTATAAGCAATGGTGGCAGGAATTGCTGCAAATAGACCAAATGCAGTCGCAATTAACGCCTCAGCAATACCAGGTGCAACAATTGAAATAGTTGCCTGCTTAACAGAGGCCAATCCAATAAACGAATGCATAATACCCCAAACCGTACCAAATAAGCCGATATAAGGACTCGATGATGCAATCATAGCTAGCACACTTAATCCATGGTCTAGACGATCTACTTCATTGTTAACAGCTGTATTCATTGAACGATACGCGCGCTCTGAATTAATTACTAAGGCTTGATTAGAAGTCGATGTTGTATGAGTAAATTCTCCATAACCTGCGCCAAAAATATGCTCCATTGGCGAACGATTAGACACTTGATCTGGAATTTGTCCATGTAGTATTGACAGATCCGTGTCTGCCAAAAAATTATTATGAAAACTCTTGATATCTTTGCTAGCATCCATTAAAGTTTTTTTCTTAGACATGATAACTGTCCAAGAATAAATACTCATTAACACTAAAACAAACATAATCACTTGCACAACAAAACCTGCACTGATAATTAAGCTAAAAATTGATAAACTACTGTCCATTTATTTTCTCCAGAATGTCGCTTGGAATGGCACATGCCTTAAACTTTTTCGCATCCAAACAAGCAACGGTAACTTGTGCCTCAAATAATACCTTATTTTGCTTAAGATCCGTTATTTTCTGAGAAAAAATCAAACTTGCATGGCGAGATTTTTCTACTTGAGTGTAAACCACCAACATATCATTAAATCTGGCAGGTAGAAGATACTCAGCTTTAAGTGATCTAACTACAAAGATAACCCCTTGGCTTTCAATCAGCTGATCTTGTTCAAAGCCCATATCGCGCAAAAACTCGCTACGCCCACGCTCAATAAACTTTAAATAATTGGCATAATAAACCACGCCGCCGCTATCTGTATCTTCGTAATAAACCCTAATATTTAAAAGACTCAAAATAAATCTTGATGATTAGATGGCTTAGCAAGTCCTAAATGTTCATAGGTTAGATTTGTGGCGCTTCGACCTCTAGGTGTTCGCTGAATAAATCCTTGTTGAATTAAATAAGGTTCAACCATATCTTCTAAGGTGCCTCGCTCCTCACCAATAGCAGTAGCTAATGTGTCCAGTCCAACTGGACCTCCAGAGAATTTATTGGTCATAATGGACAAATAGTCACGATCAAGCTGCTCAAGTCCTGCTTCATCCACCCTGAGTATACTTAATGCCTCACACGCGATTTCTTTATGAATAATGCCGTCAGTTTTTACATCAGCAAAATCACGCACTCGGCGCAATAATCGATTGGCAATTCGCGGGGTTCCACGAGAGCGTTTGGCAATTTCATGCGCCCCGCTTGGTTCGATTTCAATGTTTAAAATTTTTGCTGAACGCTCTATAATAACTTGCAAGTCTTTATTATTATAAAACTCTAAGCGCTGAATAATACCAAAACGATCACGAAGTGGTGATGTCAGCATACCTGCTCTAGTGGTTGCACCAATCAAAGTAAACGGTGGCAGGTCCAATTGAACTGAATGAGCGGCTACACCCTCGCCCACCATAATATCCAATTTAAAATCTTCTAAAGCTGGGTATAGAATCTCTTCAACGACAGGATTTAGACGGTGGATTTCATCAATGAATAAAACGTCATAAGGGTCTAATTTTGTCAAAATAGCAGCTAAATCACCTGAACGCTCTAAAACAGGCCCAGAAGTCTGTTTCATGCCAGCGCCCATTTGGTTAGCAATCACGTTAGCCAAGGTTGTTTTTCCTAGACCAGGTGGTCCATAAATCAAACAATGATCAAGTGCGTCTTCGCGTTTTTTGGCAGCTTCAATAAAGAGTGACATCTGAGATTTAACATCATCTTGGCCAATATACTCAGATAGACTATCTGGACGCACTGAAGCAATAACAATATCTTCGTTACCTTGATCTTCACCACCTACTAAAGAATCTTCTTCAATCATACTAATTTAATAAATTTTTAAGTTATTTTAACTGATTAACTTCTTGTAACAATAGTTTGATTTTGATTGGCTTATCTTGATGTTGCAATATAATCATCTTGGCAACACTTGCGCCTTCATATGGCATGAATTTATTAATCTCAACTTGCCATTCATCATTTATATCTGATCGATGTTCAAATATGATACTAGGCAAGGTATTAAGTGGAAAATACCAGCCTAACTCTTGCTCCATCCATTGTTGAAGCTTTAACGGTGTTTGGACATGATCTACTAGCAAGCCTTGCGCAGTTGAACCAAGAGTAACTTCGCCCAATCCTAGCGCACCCACCAACACCATTTCGAATTCTTCATCGATAAATTTAATATCAAAACTAATACTTTGATGGCTATCATTTGCCAAAATACTCGCTCTACCTTTAGCGAACCATGCATTTGGAATGGCGCCTGGCGCATTGTATTTAGTCTGAGTATTAAGCGTTTCACATCCTTGCAGAAACAAAAAAACGCAGCATGTTAAGAGTAACTTCATAGGGTGGGTATTCTAACATTGGTCTTATAATAGCGAACGCCTAAAAATTACCACTTAGGTATAATTATGTGCTTATTGAGTTTGTTATTTAAGTTTATGTCACGCATTGCTATTTTAAGTGTTAATCATGCACAGGCGCCAGTTTCGGTGCGTGAACGTGTTGCTTTTGCGCCTAATCATTTAAGTAGTGAATTGCAAAAATTAGTGGACACTCCAGGGGTTCAGGCATGTGTTATTTTGTCTACCTGCAATCGCTCTGAAATTTATGCGGTTATCGATGCTGACAATCCTCAGGAAATACTGAGTCAATATTTAGCTGACACACACAAAATCTCTAGGCAAGAAATAGATTCTTATTTGGTTTATTTTGAAAATAATGCTGCCTTAGAGCACATTTGTAATGTGGCTTGTGGATTAGACTCTTTAGTATTAGGAGAGCCTCAAATATTAGGTCAACTAAAAGATGCTTATCATATAGCCAAGCAAGCAAAAACTCTAGATAAAAAACTAGAAAAACTATTTCAACATGCTTTTTCAACAGCAAAAAAAGTACGCACTGATACTCAAATTGGATCTTCGCCAGTCTCTATTGCCTATTGCGCTGTCAAACTTAGTGAAAAAATCTTTACAGATTTATCAGAACAAACAGTTTTATTAATCGGTGCAGGGGAGATGATAGAACTATGTGCCCAACATTTGAGCCAAAAAGGTATTAAAAATATCATTGTTGCCAATAGAACACTTGAAAATGCACAAAAAATTGCTTCACTTTACAATGCACAATCTATTAGCTTAAAGCAGTTTTCATCTGTCATTCATCAAGCTGATATCATCATTTCATCAACAGCTGCCTCTGTTCCTGTTATTGGAAAAGGACTTATTGAAAGTGCTCTAAAATTACGCAAACATAAGCCTATGTTCATGCTTGATATTGCCGTTCCAAGAGATATTGAACCTGAAGTTGGTCAATTAGATGATGTATATCTCTACACTATTGATGATCTTGAGCAAGTGGTAAGTGACAACATTGATTCACGCGAAAAAGAAAAGGTATTAGCTCAAGAAATTATCATTAAACAAACTCAAGTTTTTAACAAATGGCTGTCTGTTTTACCTAATGAGCAACTGATACAAAGTTATCGTAGTAACGTTAATAAAATTAAAGAAGATGCATTAGAAGATGCTATAAAAAGTCTTAATAATGGCGGTGCTAGTGAGCAAATTATAAAAAAATTGGCAGACCAATTAACCAATAAAATACTTCATACCACCTTTAAAAACATTAAGCAAACCCCTCATAAAGGATTATCCCAATGTGAAGGCTGCATACCCAATATTAAAAAATAATGAATGAATCTATTCTTGCTAAATTAGAACAAATGTCCATGCGCCTTGAAGAAGTTGGTGCCATGTTGAGTGATCCAAGTATTGCTAGCGATATTAAAAGATTTAGAGAGCTATCTATTGAACATTCTCAGCTTACGCCTGTCAATGAGCAGTACCAAGAGCATCTCACCACTGTTCAAAATCTTGAAGATGCAAAGATGATGCTTGAAGAAGATGATGCTGATATCAAGGCAATGGCTAAAGAAGAAATTAACGACGCTAAAGACAATCTAGAGCGTTTAGACCTTGAGTTAAAAAAATCCTTATTACCCAAAGATCCAAATGATTCTCGCAATATTATTCTGGAAATTCGAGCGGGTACAGGTGGCGATGAGGCTTCAATTTTTTCAGGGGATTTATTTAGAATGTATTCACGTTACTGTGAAAAACAAAAATGGCAGATAGAAACTCTCAGTGCAAATATTGGTGATCATGGTGGCTATAAAGAGATTATCGCCCGTATCAGTGGTGTTGACGTTTATTCCAAGCTTAAGTTTGAATCAGGCGCACATCGAGTTCAACGTGTTCCAGAAACTGAAAGCCAAGGTCGTGTCCACACTTCTGCCTGCACAGTTGCAGTTATGCCAGAAGTAGAGAATATTGAAGATATCGATATCAACATGGGTGATGTTCGTGTTGACACATTTAGGGCAAGTGGTGCAGGTGGACAGCATGTTAATAAAACTGACTCGGCTGTTCGTGTCACCCATATTCCAACAGGGACAGTAGTTGAATGTCAAGATGGACGCTCACAACACAAAAACAAAGCTCAAGCAATGTCAGTTCTTGCGTCAAGAATTTTAGATGCTCAGCAACAGGTTCAACAAAAAGAACAGGCAACTGCTCGCAAAGAACTAGTTGGAAGTGGCGATCGATCACAAAGAATTCGTACTTATAACTACCCTCAAGGGCGCATCACTGATCATAGAATCAATCTGACTCTGTATAAATTATCTGAAATTATAGAAGGTGATTTAGAATCTATTATTGAGCCACTGATTGTTGAGCAACAAACTAATCAATTAACAGAACTTAACGACGCTCTAGCTTGATTTCTTAGGAAATAATTGTGATAAGGTAAATAGCACACCTAGTGCAATAACAATCGTTGGGCCTGTCGCTAAATCATAAAATACAGAAGCACTCAATCCCATTATCACAGCCACAATAGAAATACCGATCGACTGAATTACCATACTTAATGGCGAGTCAGCAAAAACTCTTGCGACTGCTGGTGGAATAATCAGTAAAGAAGTGATTAACAAAACGCCCACAATTTGCACAGAAATTGATACAGTTAAGGCGATCATCAACATAAATAATAATTGATAAAAGGTTCGGTTTAAACCCTGAGAAACAGCTAACTCTTCATTTAGCGTTAATAATAGTAATTTTTGCCAAAAAACAACCAGTAGGCTAATAACAATAATAAGTACAGCATAAATCCAAACAATATCTTGATCATCAATTGACAAAACATCACCAAATAATAACGCAAAATAATCTGTATTTTCTCCGCCCACAATACCCAAAATAACAATACCAAGAGATAGCGCAAGGTGAGAGAATATGCCTAAAATAGCATCACTAGATAGTACTTTTTTTTGCTGCAAAATAACAATCAAACCTGCAAATATGACGCCAACAATTACTAATCCTGCATGCATGCCTAAACCACTAGCCAAGCCAAGGGAAACGCCCAATAAGGCAGAATGTGAGATAGATTCAGAGAAATAACTCATGCGCTTCCAAATAACAAAGCAGCCAAGAGATCCAGCAATAATAGAGATACCAAGTGCCGCTATGAGCGCTCTTAAAATAAAATCTTCCATAATTAAATTATCTTATTATTGACAGTCTTGACACAAGCCATATAAATATAAACAATGATCGGTTAACTGAAAGCCATGTTTGGTGGCTATGTCATGCTGATGTTGCTCAATGACTTCATCATTAAATTCATCAATTTTTCCGCATTTAACGCATACCAAATGATCATGATGCTCCGTATTGGATAACTCATAAACACTTTGACCATTATCAAAATTCAGCTTATGAATCATGTCTGCCTCTTCAAACTGGGTGAGCACTCGATAGATAGTTGCCACACCGACTTCCTCACCCTGCATGATTAATGCACGATAAATATCTTCAGCACTCATATGGTGATTTTCACTTTTTTCTAAAATCTCCAGAATCTTAAGTCTTGGTAATGTAACTTTAAGACCTGCAGTTTTTAAATCTTGGGCGTCCATATTCGAATCCTTGAGGTAAAATCAGAAAATTATTTCTTAATCATTTTAATCAATTAATTACAAATGAACAAACTAACTTTAGTTGCATTCTCATTCTCATTACCATTTTTGTCTGCTTGCACTCCTTCTATGCCGACATTACCGGACATGCCAAACCTTTTGCCGGATATGTCGCTACCAACCCTGTACAAAGATGACGTTCAGCAAGGTTCTGTCTTAACAAGATTTAAGATTAACCAGCTTAGAGTTGGTATGTCAAAAGCACAAGTGCAAGACCTGATTGGCTCTCCAAGTATTATTGACCCCTTCCATAGTAATCAATGGGATTATATTAACCATACAACACGACATGAGCTAGACGATATTCATTATCGTCTAGCTCTAAAATTTACCCAGGAAAAATTAGCAACCATCGACTCTTCAGGCATCGTTAGTCTAGCTAAGATGACCGATAAAGAAAAAGCACTTGAAGAGAAATACCTTGTTGAGGAAAAAGCAAAAATAGAGGCTGAAAAACAAGCAAAAATTAAAGCAGAGAAATTAAAGAAAGCTCAAGCAGATAAACGCATAAAAGATGAGAAGTTAGCTGCTGAAAGGTTAGCTATTGCCAACGCTCAAGAAGCTAAACGAATTGAAGATGAGAAATTAGCTACAGAGAAAGCACAAGCTCAAGTAAAGGCTGCAGCAAAGGCAGAGGCAGAGGCATTAAAGAATAATACCAAACTAGAGCAAGCTAAACAGCAAGAGACTGAAGCTCCAAAGGTTATTAAAACACAACAGCCAAAGCAAGAAGCGCTGATCAAAAAAGAGCAGCAGCCTAACAAGACGCCTTGGTATAAATTCTGGTTGGATTAATTAATCGTGTCATCTCTTGTTGTTAATAATCTTGAGTGTCAAAGAGGATACAGCCAGATTTTTCACAATCTTTCTTTTCAAGTTAACGCCAAAGAAGTTCTTAGAATTACAGGTACAAATGGCAGTGGAAAGACCTCACTTTTAAAAATATTAGCAGGTATCAGCATTCAAGAGCAAGGCGATGTAAAGTTAGATGAACACCCTGTTAAAAGTGACGAATATCAGCAAGAAGTTTTCTATTTAGGCCATCAATCAGCACTCAGTGCTGAGCTAACTAGCCTTGAAAATCTTGAATTTTTAAGTGCTTTAAATCACCCCATTGACCAGTCCCTTCTTATTAAAGCATTAGATGACGTTGGTCTTAAAGGTTATGCAGATGAAACTTGCGCCAATCTTTCTGCTGGTCAAAAACGACGTGTTATTCTAGCCAGTTTATTTATCTCTAAATCTAAGGTTTGGCTACTTGATGAACCTTTTACTGCGCTGGACCCAAAAGGAGTTGAAATTGTTGAAAATATAATTTCGCAACATTGTGCGAATGGCGGGCTATGCTTATTCACCACGCATCAAGATTCAGCACTACCTAATCAACGCGTTATTTCGTTATGAACATCTACCTACAAACTTTAAGCCGAGATTTGCGCATAGCCATTAGAAATCCTTCTAGCATTCTAAACCCTTTGTTATTTTTTATTATATCTGTCTCACTTTTTCCGTTAGCCATAAGTCCAGAAGCAGCAACGTTATCTCAAATTGCTGCTGGCATTATTTGGGTTGCTAGTATGTTGGCCGTACTTCTATCTCTAAACACTTTATTTCATAACGATTTTGAAAATGGCGTCTTAGAACAAATGATCGCATCACATCAATCATTGCCACTACTCATACTTTCAAAGATTACCGCTCATTGGCTCTTAACTGGTATTCCAATTATTTTGCTATCGCCTTTTTTAGGTGTGCTTTTATTTTTAGACAATGAGAGTGTTAAAGTATTAATGATCACCTTATTACTCGCCACACCAAGTTTAAGCCTCATTGGTAGTATTGGCGCTTCTTTAATTGTTGGTGTTAAGAATTCAGGCATGCTGTTATCTTTACTTATTTTGCCACTTTATATTCCTATTTTAATATTTGCTTCAAGTGCAGTCTCCCAAGCGCAATTTGGCCTGGATATTAGTTCTCAGCTGTATTTCCTGGCCCTATTTCTAGTGCTCAGTTTAATGAGCGCGCCCTTTGTGAGTGCCGTCGCCTTAAAAATAAGTTTAGAATAAAGCTTTTTTATTTGTTATAATGTTTTCATACACGCTGATTTGTCCCGATTGCTAGCGTTACTACCCAGAGTAGTTAAATTAAGCTAAAGCAGGTGTTTTTCTTCATTAAAAAACCCTTCTTGATAAGGGTTTTTTAATGTTCATATGGAGAACAAAATGATATTTACTTCTGAATCTGTTTCGGCAGGACATCCCGATAAAGTTTGCGATCAAATTTCTGATGCTATTTTAGATGCAGCACTCACGCAAGACAAAAATTCACGCGTTGCTGTGGAAACTCTAGTCAAAGATAACCATGTTGTTTTAGCGGGTGAAATCACCACAGGTGCTGACATTGATTACGAAAAAATCGTACGTGATACAATTATTGGTATTGGCTACGACAAAGAAGAGTATGGTTTTAATGGTCATACTTGTGACCTTATCAATCTGTTAGGCGAACAATCTCAAGATATCGCCATGGGCGTTGATGAATCATCAGATCATGAGCAAGGTGCTGGTGATCAAGGCTTAATGTTTGGTTATGCTTGTAATGCGACTGACGTTTATATGCCGGCGCCAGTGTTATATGCACATCGCTTAGTTGCTAAACAAGCTGAGTTGATGAAAAATGGCCAACTACCTTGGTTACGTCCCGATGCAAAATCACAAGTCTCTTGTATTTATAAAGATCATAAAATCGTTGGTATTGATGCGGTAGTTCTATCAACTCAACACGATGCAGATATCTCTCTTGATGATTTACGTGAAGCAATTTTAGAAGAAGTTATTAAGCCAGTTCTTCCTAGTGAATGGCTAAGTAACTCAACCAAATTTCATATCAATCCAACGGGTAATTTTGTCATTGGTGGCCCTGTAGGAGATGCAGGTTTAACGGGTCGAAAGATTATTGTTGATACTTACGGCGGCATGGCTCGTCATGGTGGTGGTGCTTTTTCTGGAAAAGATCCATCAAAAGTTGACCGCTCTGCTGCTTATGCAACCCGCTATGTTGCTAAAAACATTGTGGCAGCTGGATTAGCTGAACGTTGTGAAGTTCAGGTTTCTTACGCCATTGGTGTTGCTGAGCCCACTTCAATTAGTGTTGAAACTTTTGGTACAGGTAAAATTTCTAATGATGCTATTGAAACACTCGTTCGAGAACACTTTGACTTACGCCCTAAAGGTCTAATCGCTATGCTTGACCTTAAGCGTCCTATTTACCAAAAGACAGCAAGTTATGGTCATTTTGGTCGTACGGAAGATGATATTACCTGGGAAAAAACTGACCGGACTCACTTGTTGAAATAGTTTTTAACACATAAGATTTGGTATAATAACCAAACTGCCAAGGAGCGTTGCGTTGAATTTTTTTTTCAATCAGGCTTGGTGATCTTCATAATCAAACGACGCTCATTTTTTAAATTTCCTAAAGGAGAAAAAATGAGCAACTCAACAATTAAAAACAACGACTTTAAAGTCGCCGATATGTCGTTAGCCGATTATGGACGTAAAGAAGTAGAAATGGCTGAAGCAGAAATGCCTGCTTTAATGACATTACGCGATAAATATCGTGACGAACAACCACTAAAAGATGCTCGCATCTTAGGTTGTATTCATATGACTATTCAAACAGCAGTTCTTATGGAAACCTTGGTTGACCTGGGTGCACAAGTGCGCTGGTCAAGTTGCAATATCTTTTCAACTCAAGATCATGCAGCAGCAGCAATGGTTGCTGCGGATATTCCAACATTCGCCTGGAAGGGTGAAACTGAAGAAGAATTCCTATGGTGTATTGAGCAAACTATTTTAGAAAATGGTAAGCCTTGGAATGCAAACATGGTACTTGATGATGGTGGTGATCTAACTCAGATGTTGCATGAAAAATACCCAGCTATGCTAAATGACATTCACGGTATTAGTGAAGAAACTACTACGGGCGTTCACCGTCTACTTGAGATGATGGAGCTAGGCACACTAAAGGTACCAGCTATTAATGTTAACGATTCTGTCACTAAAGCAAAAAATGACAACAAGTACGGCTGTCGTCATTCACTTAATGATGCTATTAAGCGTGGTACTGACATGCTAATGTCTGGCAAAAAAGCATTGGTTATTGGTTATGGCGATGTGGGTAAAGGCTCTGCACAATCGTTACGTCAAGAAGGCATGATTGTTAAAATTTCTGAAATTGATCCAATCTGTGCCATGCAAGCTTGTATGGATGGCTTCGAGATCGTTTCACCTTATATCGATGGTATTAATACCGGAAAAACTGAGAATATCAATAAATTATTATTATCAACCACTGATCTTATTGTCACCACCACTGGCAACATGAATGTTTGTGATAGCGCTATGCTACAAACTATCAAAGAAGGTTCTGTAGTATGCAATATTGGCCATTTTGACAATGAAATCGATACTCAATTTATGCGTGATAATTGGCGTTGGGACGAGGTAAAACCTCAGGTTCATCGTGTTTATCGTAGTGATGATAAAAATGATTACCTAATCTTATTATCTGAAGGTCGCTTGGTCAACTTAGGCAACGCTACAGGACACCCAAGTCGTATTATGGATGGCTCATTTGCTAACCAAGTATTGGCACAAATGCACTTATTTGACGCAAAATTTGCAACTAGAGGTGGCGATATCTACGTAGAGGTTCTTCCTAAGAAACTTGATGAAGAAGTGGCCGCTGGCATGGTTGGTGGTTTTGGTGGTGTGTTAACAACACTGACAGACGCACAAGCAAGTTATATTAAGGTTAATAAGGAAGGCCCATTCAAGCCAGAATCTTATAAATACTAGATTCAACCTTTAGTAAAATAAAAGTGCGACCTTTAGGTCGCATTTTTTATGCCATTTTGATTATTTGCCAAATTTATACATAAATAATAAAAAAAACCTAAAAAAGACCATAAAATAGAGAAAATATCTTAAAAAAGACTTATAAATAGCACTTTTTATCTCTTTTTAGGTGTTTTTTAAGATAAATTATCAGTATTTTCATTTTTTCTTAAATAAATTAATCATGATAGATCCATTATTTACCAGCAACACTCAATTTGAACAAAATTTCTATCAGAGCTTAGACGCCATGCTCAAGCATAATGAACCTGGCGTATTTATTTTGGTATTGGCTAATGCTTTGGCTGATGAAAAACTATGGCGCCAACTCAAGCCAAAGTTATCTGAAAAGTTCGAACAGCTTAAAGCTAAAAAAATAGCAGGATCAGCTGATGATATTGCAGTTTTTGATCAGCTAAAAAAAATAGATTTTGCCGAGCTTGATATTATTAAATACAAGCAGATTGGTGGGTTTGAATTGCAATACAACCCGCTTCGGGCTTTGCGTCCTCAGCGAATGTCAAATGCTAAAACCAAAGGTATAAGTGAAGGTTTTAATGAGAGTGGCTTTCACTTTAATAAAGATTTCTTACAAAAAGAGTTGTTTTTTAAAGGTCAGCTTTTCTCTAAAGACATCTCACTTTTTTATAATAAATTTCCCTTTGCAAAATACCATGGTCTTGTCGTTGTTGAGGCAGATAAAAATCATCCGCAACTTCTCACCCTGCAGCTTCATCAATTTGCTTGGATGATGGCAAGTGCTATTGGGCTTAATATTAAAGGTTTTACTTTGGCATACAATTCTTATGGCGCCTATGCTTCGGTGAATCATTTTCACCTGCAATGTTTTATTCGAGAAAACCCACTACCCATTGAAAATGATGAAAAATATCCTTTGATCAGCCATTGGTTTAATTCAATGGGTGATGCTTGGGAGTTTATTGAAAGTTTGCATCGTGATGAACAACCTTATCATCTAATTTATCGAGATCAAGCTGTTTTATGTGTGGTTCGCCAGCGTCAGGATGATTATAAACATGAAAGCTGGACATCTGGCTATGCGTGGTATGAAGCATGTGGTGGCATTAACACAGCTACTTTAAATGACTATGATCACCTAACAGAAAATGAACTTAAAGCAGAATTACTTAAACTTAAAATAACCTAGTTTAGTTTTTTAGTATTTCACAATCCCTATCAAGGTTTATCTATTGATAAAAGCCCAATCTAATAGCGCTTGATGCGGTAAAATTTTTGTAATTTTTAGACTAATTTCAACCGACTTATTATGTCAATTTCAGATTTAGATGCAAGCGCATCGTTTCAAAATTTAATCTTAAAACTACAAACTTTTTGGGCCTCAAAAGGCTGTACATTATTACAACCTTTTGATATGGAGATGGGCGCAGGCACCTTCCATCCGGCTACTTTTTTAAGAGCTGTTGGTCCGGAACCTTGGAAAGCGGCTTATGTGCAACCTTCGCGCCGCCCTACTGATGGACGTTATGGTGAAAATCCAAATCGTCTTCAGCATTATTACCAATTTCAAGTTATTCTTAAACCGTCTCCTAAAGATATTCAAGATTTGTATTTAGAATCTTTAAGTGAGATTGGTATTGATTTAAGTAAGCATGATGTGCGTTTTGTTGAAGACAATTGGGAATCTCCAACATTGGGCGCTTGGGGTTTAGGCTGGGAGATTTGGCTGAACGGCATGGAAGTTTCTCAATTTACTTATTTTCAACAAGTCGGCGGTCTAGCTTGCAAGCCAGTATCTGGTGAGCTAACTTATGGCTTGGAGCGTCTTGCTATGTATCTCCAGGGTGTTGACAGCGTATTTGATTTGGTTTGGACTGAGGGCGTTAGTTATGGTGATGTTTTCCATCAGAATGAAGTTGAGCAATCGACTTATAATTTTGAAATTGCTGATACCGATGTATTATTTAAGCAATTTGACGAAGCAGAATCAATGAACGAACTACTCATCGAAAAAGCTCTACCCTACCCAGCTTATGAGCAAGTGATGAAAGCCTCTCATTTATTTAACTTGCTTGATGCACGTCACGCTATTAGTGTGACAGACCGTGCAAGATTTATTCGCAGGGTGCGTGCTATGAGTCAAAAGGTAGCGCAAACTTACTTTGATTCACGAAAAGCTTTAGGCTTTCCAATGGTTCAAGACTCTTAAACCTTAATGCAGATTTTTTCTAGAATTTACCAAAAAACTCTGGACTGGGCGCAAAGTAAGTTTGCCATTTATTGGCTATCGATTATTAGCTTTTTGGAATCTTCAATTCTTCCTTATCCACCACCTGATGTTTTATTAGCGCCAATGGCACTAAGACGCCCTAACAAAGCTTATCAATTTGCTTTGATTACAACCCTATTTTCAGTTTTGGGTGGTCTTGCTGGGTATTTGTTGGGCGATGTGTTGCTTGACTTTTTACTAACTGCTGAGCTAATCAAGCCAGATGCCATTACATCAGTTAAAGGATTTTTTGATCAATATGGTATTTGGGTTGTCGGTGTAGCGGCTTTTAGCCCCATTCCTTATAAATTGGCCACCATTACTGCTGGCAGTATGGCGATGGCACTATTGCCTTTTATTTTGATTTCGTTACTCGCTAGAGGAGCGCGTTATTATTTAATAGCTGGCCTGGTTAAAGCTTACGGAAGTCAATGTGATCAGTGGTTACAAAAATACATTGATCGTTTAGGTTATGGTTTAATTGTTATTGTTATTTTTGGAGCTTGGTATGCTAGTTAAATGGTTAAGCGTTATTTTGTTAGTATCACTCAGTGGGTGTTATTCCTCAGCACCTAAGCAGACTGTTATTGTTGTTGAAAAATCTAGTCATTTAGAAAACATTAATCAACAAAACTCTCAAGTTGAACGCCCAACCAAGAAAACCAAAAGGGCGACAGATGAATACGCCTCAAAAACTCCACAAAATAAACCTCAACAGGCGAATAAAAAACAGCTTAATAAATGGCAAATTCCAGTTAATGCTAGTGTGAGCAAAGCCTTTTCTAAAAATCATCAAGGCTTAACTTTTAACACGCAAGCAGAACAAGAGATTCACGCCATTCGTGAGGGCAAGGTTATCTATATTGGTAATAAAATGAAAAGCCATGGCACTATGGTTGTTATTCGCCACCCATTAGGGTTTTATAGCACTTACACCCAAAGCCAATCTTTGAGAGTTGCTGTTGGCGATAAAATTAAGAAAAATCAAGTCATTGCCAGCACTAATGGTCATCCGTTTTATTTTGAAATGAAAAAATTCAAACAAACGATTAATCCACTCAAATACTTAAAATAAACGCTAAAATATTAATTATGAATGATTACTTACAAAATATGTCGCCCAATCAAGTTATTGGTATTTTACTTATTGTAGCGATGATTGCACATGTGGCTCTTGGCTTCATTTTAAAACAGGTCGGTAAGCACACAAGTAAAACCAAAAACCAGCTTGATGATCATCTGGTTAAGTCAGTTTCTACTCCTTTAAAAACCTTAATTTGGTTTGGTTGGCTCTACTTTTCTATTGTGGCTTTCGAAGGGCAAATCGAGGTACTAACTTCAGTGATTGGATATATTAATATCACGCCAATCTTTATTGTTACCTGGGGTGTGGTTCGCATGATTTCTGGCATCGAGACTTACCTAGTTGAAGAAGATAATAATGTCGATAACGACTCAGTGAGATTGTTTTCAAGATTGATCAAAATTTTAATTGTTACCGCTATTTTATTAGGCATTGCTCAATTTTTAGGTTTTTCAATTTCAAGCTTACTAACATTTGGTGGTGTTGGTGGTATTGTGATGGGTTTTGCTGCCAAGGATATGCTAAGCAATATTTTTGGAGGACTTATGATTCAAATGGATAAGCCTTTTTCTACAGGCGACTGGATTCGCTCCACGCAATTTGAAGGTACCGTTGAAAAAATTGGCTGGCGCATGACACGTATTCGCACTTTTAGCCTAAATCCAGTCTATATTCCTAACTCAATTTTTGCCTCAATCCCTATTGAAACTCCTTCGCGTATGACTAATCGTCGAATCAATGAAGTGGTTGGTATTCGCTATGATGATATCAAGCAAATGCCACTGATTGTTGCAGAAGTTGAAAGTATGCTTAAAGCGCATAAAAGCATTAGTCAAACTCAGTCTCTACGTGTGTTTTTTAATTATTTCAACGCTTCCTCTATTGATTTTAATATCTACGCCTTTACCAACACAACCAGTAAAGATGAATACCAAAAAATTAAGCAAGAAATCTTACTGACTGTGGCAAGTATTATTGAATCTCATAATGCTGAGATCGCCTTCCCAACGCAAACATTGCATGTCCAGAATAGCTCTGCACCTTAGTAGTAAAATTTTATTATGAACAAATTACACATTCGCACCTTCGGATGCCAAATGAATGAGTACGACTCAGACCAAATGGTTAACGTGCTGAAACACTCACACAATTTAGAATTAACCGATAAAGCAGAAGATGCAGATGTATTGCTACTTAATACTTGCTCTATCCGTGAAAAAGCTCAAGAAAAATTATTTCATCAATTAGGTCGCTGGAGAAAACTCAAAGTTAGTAATCCTAATTTAGTGATTGGTGTGGGTGGTTGTGTTGCTTCACAAGAAGGAGAGTTAATCCTTAAACGAGCGCCTTATGTTGATATTATCTTTGGCCCTCAGACTTTGCATCGCCTACCAACAATGCTTAATGAGGTATTGGGTGACAAAAAAACCAGTATCGACATCTCTTTTCCGGAAATTGAAAAATTTGATCACCTACCCGAGCCTAAGTCAGATGGTGTTAGTGCATTTGTTTCTATCATGGAAGGTTGTAGTAAGTATTGTACCTTTTGCGTGGTTCCTTATACGCGCGGAGAAGAGGTTTCTCGTCCCTTTAATGACGTCATTAAGGAAGTAGAAATACTGTCCAAACAAGGTGTTCGTGAGGTTAATTTATTGGGTCAAAATGTTAATGCTTATCAGGGATTAATGGATGATGGAGAATTGGCTGATTTGGCATTTTTGATTAATATTGTCGCACAAATTGACGGCATTGATCGTATTCGTTACACCACTTCCCATCCAGTTGAGTTTTCAGATTCTCTTATTGAAGCTTACGCCGAAGTGCCTGAGCTGGTTTCACATCTACATCTACCTATTCAAAGTGGTTCTGACAAAATTTTAGGATTGATGAAGCGTGGCCATATGGCTATTGAATACAAATCGAAAATTCGAAAATTACGAAAAATTCGGCCTGATATTTCCATTTCTAGCGATTTCATTATTGGCTTTCCAGGTGAAAATGATCAAGACTTTGAAGACACCATGACGCTCATCAACGATATTGGTTTTGACAAATCTTTTAGCTTTATCTATTCTGCTAGACCTGGAACGCCTGCAGGTAGCTTCGTTGATGATGTTGATATGCAGGTAAAAAAAGATCGACTAGCACGCGTGCAAAAAACTATTGATGAGTCAACCGAAGTTATTTCTAAATCTATGGTTGGTAGTGTGCAAAAAATATTAGTAGAAAACAAGGCTAAAAAAAGTGATGGTATGTTCGGTCGCACCGAAAATATGCGAAATACACATTTTGCAGGCGATGAATCGCTTATTGGTCAAATTGTTAATGTTAAGATCACCGCTGCTCGCGGCAATTCTTTAGTAGGTAAGCTTGTTAGTTAGCCTTGTGCGTCTCGAATGGGAATGAAATACGCCAAATAGTTTGCCCTTCTTGAATCCTAACATGCGCCAACCAATGCATAGTATCAAGCATACATAGTGATAAAAAACCCTTTCCCGTATACTTTTCATCATCTATTTTATTGAGCAGGTAAGAAGGCAAATGATGATCAATCTCAATGCCTTCAAAACTAACCGATATTTCATCTGCATCCAAGCCGTGCGTTAATACACTTAGTGATAGAGCTTGAGTGGTAGGAATGCCTCGTGGTGTAATACTAAACTCAATGCTTTTATCATTATCTAAGCTTACCATGCAGATTGATTTTGATATTTGACACTTTGCCACTTGAATATCATGGGTAACAGAGCGTTCACCAATCCATTGATATAGATAACCACCAACAATAAGCAAACTTGCCAAAACGGCCAGAAGGGTATTTTTATTCTTCAAAAGCTTTGATTAATAATTCGATATCATTAGCCATGTCACTCGCCTTATGTGGTGTTGGAAAGCCGGCTAAAACTTGCCCATCAGGACTCATTAAATAGACTCTAGCCGTATGATTAATCACATAGCCCTTATCTATCGCATCCTTAGGTAATGGCTCATGCTTTTTAAGCGTTCTTGGCTTGCCCGCTTCATCATAAACCACGCGCTCGTAATACGCACCTAAATCCTTAACCAATTGATCAATTTGTTGGGTATCGCCCGATACACCGATAAAGGCTTTATCAAAATGAGAAACATAGGTTTTTAACACCTTGGGTGTATCTCTTAGAGGGTCAAATGTAATGGCAACGACTTTAGGAATAATACCTGAGCGCTTATTTTCAAGCTGAGCTTTCAACATGGCCATATTGGCCAGCTCTGTTGGGCAGACATCTGGACAATGAGTATAGATAAACAATACCAACGACCAATCACCCATAAGACTGTTGTTATTAAACACATCGCCATTATGATCACTCAAAGAGAATGTAGATAATGGCCTTTGTGGGTTATACATGATTTGTGCTGAGGCTAATTTAGCATTTAAACTTCTATAATCCTTGCTACCATTTAAAGAATAAAGTACTGCAGCAATCAACAAGATAGCCGCGCCAATAACCATAAAAAACTTGGCGCTCATTTAATGCATCGAATGATGTTTCATCATCATTCTACCTTTTCTAACTGAAGCTTTAATTGTATGAGTACTGCCATTATCAAACTTAAGATTCACGCTAACCTGCTCATCCTCACTTGGCACTTTCTCTGGCCCAATTAACATAATATGCCAGCTACCAGGTTTTAAGTGTAGCTCACCTTGTGCAAGGATTGGCATAAATGCCTGTTTAACCATTTTCATAACACCATGGCTATCAATTGTTCTGTGCAGCTCAATGCGCTTATAGCCCTTAGCATCGGCAGAAATCAGCCTAAGCTCCTGATCAGTATTATTACTAATACTCATAAACAAGCCTAACGCAGGTGCATTAATAGGTGCTGAACGAATCCAGGGGTCTGTAATGGTGATTTGATGATTTACATGATTGTTTTGTTGTGCGTGAGATGCGGCATTTGTCGTTGTTATACTGACGAATGCTACTAACATAAATAGTATTTTTATAATATTGTTTAACATGGTTTTATCCTTTTAACTGTATAGTATTTATCCCACTATCAATCATCAGTAGGATTGTAAAAATTTCTATTAGCTAAAAAAAGGTGGTGCGCGAATGGCAAAAGATTGAAATAAATCGCTTAACTGGGTATTTTTTTGAATCGCTGAAGTGTCAATTACACCCTCATCAAACCTTTTATTAACGCTCTCAGTATTTGGGCTTATAACATCTAGCGAGCTCAAAGCCAATAAACAAATTGGGCAATTTAAATTATCGGCGTGTTGTGGCGTATTATCGTCCCCAATCCAAACTTGCTGATAGCCTTGTATTGTGCAAACAACAGCAAACTTTCCATTTCCCTGTGACTCTGAAATTAACGCTGAAGCTGCTGGAGATAATAGCTGAAATAGCATGACTAATATTGTCATATGAATAGCGTATAGGGATTTATTGCCCATCATTAAACGCATATTTATCTATTTCCCTTGCTATGTATATAAATCATTTTATCATAACGTATTTTTAAATTCTAATAAGACAACTGTTTTTATTGTTGCCAGCAAAAATGCTAAAATATATTTTATGCATATTACTCTAGAAATTGATAATTCTGAACAACTGGCTGATGTTTGCGGCTCGTTTGATCGAAACATACAAACCATTGCAAAAAGTCTTGATGTTGAAATTAACAACAAAGGCGGAGAGTTTGTTATTCATGGCGATAACAAACACTTAGCTGCTCGAATTTTGCAAGATTTAAGTATGCTCAGTAAAACTCAATCTATTGGTGTACATGACGTAGAAATGAGCATTAAAGCCTACACTGATGACGATATATCCAGTGAATCGGTTAACATTAAAACTAAGCGAAAATTTATTCATGTGCGTTCAAAAAATCAACAACATTACGTTAAAGCCATTAAGGAGAAAGATTGCACTTTTGGCATTGGACCTGCAGGCACAGGAAAAACTTATCTGGCGGTTGCACGCGCGGTTGAAGCACTTGAATGTTCAGATGTAAGACGCATCGTATTGGTTCGTCCTGCTGTTGAAGCAGGTGAAAAACTTGGTTTTTTACCTGGAGATCTAACCGAAAAAATTGATCCTTACTTACGTCCAATTTACGACGCTTTGTATGAAATGATTGGCTTTGATAAGGTTAATAAGCTTTTGGATAAAAATACTATTGAAGTGGCGCCTTTGGCCTTTATGCGCGGACGCACGCTAAACGAAGCCTTTATCATTTTAGATGAAGCTCAAAATACCACAACCGAACAAATGAAGATGTTTTTAACTCGTATGGGTTTTGGCTCCAAAATGGTTATTACAGGCGACGTTACTCAAATTGATCTTGCTCGACCTAATCAATCAGGCTTACTTCATGCTATGAAGGTTTTAGAAAGCGAACCTAGAATTTCTTTTTGTCATTTTCACTCAAGAGATGTAGTTCGACACAAATTAGTACAGCGTATTGTTCAGGCTTACGAAATCTTTGAATAAGCCTGAAAAAATTATTGTTGGTCTATCGGGTGGTGTTGACTCATCTGTTGCAACGCAAATGCTATTAGAGCAAGGCTATGAGGTAGAAGCCTTGTTTATGAAAAACTGGGATGAAGATGACAAAGATGGTCATTGTACTGCTGAGCAAGACTTATCAGATGCACAAAAAGTAGCTAACAAACTAGGTGTTAAACTTCATAGTATTAATTTTTCAGCTGATTATTGGGATGATGTTTTTGAGCATTTTTTACAAGAGCATAAAAAAGGTCGAACGCCCAATCCTGATGTTCTGTGCAATCAAAAAATAAAATTTAAAGTTTTTCTTGAGCATGCCCTATCACTAGGTGCTGATAAGATAGCTACTGGACACTACGCCAGAATTACTCATGAAAATGACAGCTACCAGTTAAAAACAGGACTGGATGATAATAAAGATCAGAGTTACTTCTTGCATCTTTTAAATCAAAAGCAACTAAGTAAAAGTTTATTTCCATTGGGTGCGATTAGTAAAACTGAAGTTCGTGAATTAGCTAGAAAACATGGCTTAATTACTGCTGATAAAAAAGACTCAACTGGCATTTGTTTTATTGGGGAGCGTAATTTTTCTGAATTTTTACAAACTTATCTACCTAAACGACAAGGAAATATTGTTGATGAGCAGGGAAAGTTTATCAAACATCATCAGGGCTTGGCTTTTTATACTATTGGCCAAAGAAAAGGTCTGGAAATTGGGGGTGGCTTTAGCGATTCACCTGCGCCTTGGTTTGTAGCCGATAAACGTATTGACTCTAATGAAATTTTGGTAGTCCAAGGTGACCACAAGCTTTTGTATCACAACACCCTTACCACTTCGAATTTACATTGGATCGATATTCAACCAGAGGTACCTTTTAATTGTATGGCAAAAATTCGATACCGACAAGACTCACAAGAATGCAATGTTGTTAAGGATGGCAATTCAATTAAAGTTATTTTTAAAAATCCACAAAGAGCAATCACGCCAGGGCAATCTATTGTTTTTTATCAAGAAGATATCTGTTTAGGTGGCGGAATTATTGAGAAAAGAAGCAATGAATAAATTAGAAAACCAAACCTTAGCCTTAGCGGGAATCTTACAAAGTGCTGCACTCGTTGATCAACTCGCTTCAAAGGGTATTTGTCATAGTGAATGCTCTAGTGCAAGCTTAAGCAGTATTGTTAATACAAGTTCAAATGTAATTGATATCTTTGACTCTAAAGCTGAGCTATCTGTTGGTATGTCAACTTTAAAAGCTGTACTTAGTCAAAAGACTAAGTCTATACAAACTATTACTTTTTACGCTTTATCACTCATCAATCTTGAGAAGAAATTAATGAAAAATCCAGGTTTATTAGATACAATTACAACTGAGATTAATACCTTTAATAAACAAACATTCTTTGAAATCACTCATGCTAACTCAATTGCACGCCTAGGTGAGCTATACAAATCTACCTTAGGTGGGTTAAATCCAAGAATTATGGTTAAAGGTGAGCAGCTATATTTATCTAACAATCGCACTGCTAATCATATTCGAGCATTGCTTTTATCTGGAATACGAGCAGCATCTCTTTGGAAATCCCAAGGTGGAAAGACCTGGCATTTATTCATTTATAAACGCAAAATATTAAAGGCAATAGAGGCAATAGAAAAACCTGGTGGCCCATCAGAAAACCTGGCACAGTCCCAGTAATTTAATTTTCAATTTCACTAGACTTTTGCTCACTAAGACTTTATAATTACGCCTTTAAATATTTAACTATTATATAACACGATGGCTAATTCAGCAGGTTCTAAAAAACGCGCAAGACAAGCAACTAAACGCAATAAGCACAATTCTCAAATTCGTGCTAAAGTTCGTACTTTCATCAAGAAAGTATCTTACGCATTAGATGCTGGCAATAAGGAAGAAGCACAGGGTGGTTTTGCTGCTATGCAAAAAATGATTGATCAATCAGTCAGTAAAGGTCTTATGCATAAGAACCAAGCTGCTAGAAAGAAAGCTCGTATTAATGCACAAATCAAAGCTCTGTAAATAATAATTTAACATTGCTATAATAAAGCCCTCAAATGAGGGCTTTTTTAATACGTAAACGAAAATGATTAATGATAATGCTAAATCGAGTAATCGGCTCAATCCAGAAAAACTATTACTCACCAAATGGACTGCGTTAAATCCAAAAAACAAAGAGCTTCACTTTATTGTCACTAAGCTATTGCGTGATGATAATGATAAAATTATTAGCTGTAATCTTGAAGCGGTAATCAATAAAAATAGTTATGAAATCGACTGGCGAGACCTCAAAGACTCATCAATTTGGAAAACTGACTGGAATTAAATATCAGTCAGTTTTCCGCTCATCGATTTTCTTTTAGCTCCGTAAAAATCTGAATATAGTCATCTGCCTTGTTGTTGAAATGCTGTTTTTGATCCGGTGTAGCAATATGTATTAACTTTACAGTCAGCAAACCTATTGCCTGTATATTTTTATTACGTATATCGGCTAATGTATTAATTCGCTTGACATTAAACTGATTAAAAAAGATATTTAGATTGTCTGATTTAACTTCAATAGTATCTTCAGCTTTTAAAATCTCTTGGATATTTTCCTGCCAATACTTTCTTAGTTGTAGCCTCAGATATGCACTGCTATAAATTGTAGTTGCAGATCTTTGTATCTCATTTTTTTGCTGTTTAGTTAAATCTCCTAACCAGTTTTCAAAATTATCTAGCAATCTCTCTTTATTTTCTTCAGTAATCTCATACTTATCTAGCTCAACATTTTCCTTATAAAATTTATCATTCTTTTTATCAATATTTACAAACAATTCCTCAAGCTGAGTATTATTAAGTAATGGCAATAAAGTTACCATCTCTTCATTTAATTTTTTAACTAATAGCTGCCAAAAAGTCTCTATAGTTTCAATAGAATGAGAGACTTGCTCTTTGGTTAGATGAGAGCCAAAGTCGCGCTTAAGCCCTCTTAATAAGTTAGCATATTGTATGAGTTGGGTGTCACGATGCCAGGTTATGAGACTCAGAGTTTGTTGATCTACACGCTTTTCTAAAATACCATCCAGCGACACCATGCCTTCAACATAAGATGGGATGATATATCCAAGATTATTGTAGGTAAATTTAAAGGTGCAAGCGCTAGTAAATATTATGAAAGAAGCTATAAAAATAAATTTTGAATAAGATTTAATCAAAATTAACTTCATTTCATTTGCATTCTATTCGAGCAAGTGACATAAATTCATTACGTGTTATTGGATCTTTTTTAAATGAGCCGCCTAGTTTGCTTGTTACAGTGCTAGAACCAATATCTTCAACTCCGCGAGACTTGACACAAAAATGCTGCGCATCTATTAAAACTGCAATATGTTCTGTTTGCAATATATAAGAAAGTGTATGCCAAATTTGTTCTGTAAGACGCTCCTGAATTTGTGGTCTTTTACAAAAGTATTCCACTATACGATTCATTTTCGATAACCCTAGTACCTTTTCATGTGGAATATAACCAACAGTAGCAAGCCCATCAATTACAACAAAATGATGCTCACAATTAGATTGTGCATTAATGCCACGCTCCACAACCATTTCATCGTACTTCATTTTATTCAATACCGCTGTGCATTTTGGAAATGCCTTATAGTCTAAACCCCAAAATATTTCATCAACATACATCTTTGCAACCCTTTTAGGTGTGTCGATTAAACTATCATCTGTTAAATCTAGACCTAATGTTTTCATTATGTTTTTGAAATCAGACTCAATGCTATCGATTTTCTCAGTTCTTGAAAGGTCCATTTCTTCAATAGGTGTCTCAACGCCCTGCTTGACAAGATGCTTATGTATTTCTAAACCAAGAGATGGATCTGTTTTTGTCTTGTTATATGACATATTTAATTTGAAGTAAAGAGTTAAAGCTTTACTTTTTTTAGCTCCTTCTTAATTTCACTAATAACTTGCTCATCCATCGGATCGATTGAGCTTCTGTAACTCTTAACAAACTGACCATCGCTATCTATCAAGTACTTATGAAAATTCCATTGTGGATAAGCACCTGAAACCTCCGCCAGTTTTTTATACAATGGATCAGCATTTTGCTCAGTTACTCGCGTCTTACTAAACATTGGGAAATCAACACCATAAGTCATCTCACAAAAAGTCTTAATTTCTTTTTCATTACCAGGCTCCTGGTATCCAAAATCATTTGATGGAAAGCCTAACACTAATAACCCACTTTCCTTGTATTGTGTATAAAGCTTCTCAAGTGAATCGTATTGCTCTGTATAAGCACATCTGCTAGCTGTATTAACTACAAGCAGAACCTTTCCTTGGTATTCTTTACACAGATTAACCTGCTCATTTTTATTTAAAGTTTTGACATTTAAATCAAGCAACTCCGAACATACTTTTGCATTCACTTGTAAATTGAATAACAAAACTGCCGCTAATATAATAATTTTCATTTATGCCTCTTGGTTGGTTAAAATCATCCGCTTAAAACGGCATTTGATCGAAAGAAGTAAACTTGTTAATACCAGATGGTAAGTTACGTATACGTTTTACACCCTCACCTCCAGTCCATAAAACTACATTTTTGGGAATAGAGTCGCGCAATTCAACTAAATGATTATGAATATTTTTATACTGATAAGCACCACTGAATGTTATTCCTAATATATCAACATTGAGTCTATCAACCGCCAAAATAATTTGGTCCATTGGTACTTCTCCACCAAGATTGATGACATTAACACCACGATCTGATAGCAAGGCAGAGAGCATTAACAAGCCAAGCGTATGCTCTTCACCAGGTAAGGTTGCAAGCAAAACACAAGGCTTAGTTGAAATTTTCTGTGATGATGAAATCTTATTATTAAGAAAGCGTGTTAACACTTCAGATAGCATTTTTTCTTCAAAAATTTGTAATTGCCCTTTTGCCCAGCGCTCACCAACGGTCTGTAATAATGGCGTAATAGTCTGTGTAATAAAAGTTTGCATATCTTGTTGCTGATAAACTTTAGATAGCGCTTCTTCCAGTGCATTAGCATCGCTAGTTTGCAAGATATTCAACAAACCCTCTATTGAATCACTGATTGATGAAGATGGATAGAGATTTGCCTCCAATAACTCAAGAGCAGTATCATTTAAGGCTACAACCTTTCCAGGTCGAAAACCTTGATCAAGTAAGCGACGAATACATTGAAGGCGGCGTAACTGACCTTCAGAATAAATACGCTCACCCTTATCATTACGAATTGGTTTCGGAAAGCCGTAACGGCGTTCCCAGATACGTAATGTATCACGGGCTATTCCACTATCACGCTCAACGGTACCAATAGGTAAAAACTTAAAACTCATAAATTAACTATGACTTATATTAACAATTGAGCGAATTATAATACTATTTGTCCTAGACAAAAATAAAAATATCCATATAATAAGTACATGGATAACTAAATTTAGATAGATAACACTAACTTGCAAAATAAAACTATTATTTATGATATTACAAATATTTACCCGAAGTCTTCAACTATCTAAATTGATAAAGAGACTTCTACTGAGTATCATAATTCTCGCTAGTTGGATAAACAGTAATGCAATCGCTAAAGACATGAACCTTGCCGTTATAGACAACCGAAATAATAATAATCTAACTTCTACCCTTGGAACTAAATGGCAATTGGTAACGGATGCCATTATGGGTGGACTTTCTCAAGGACAATTATCTTTAGATGTATACAAAGATAAGAATTGTTTGCGTATGCGTGGAAATGTAACAACAGAAAATAATGGAGGATTTGTTCAGATAGCACTACCCTTGTCTAAAAACAACACTTTTGACGCTTCAGACTATTCTGGTGTTGAAATAGAAGTTGCCGGCAATAGTGAAATTTACAACATACACTTTAGAACAGATGAATTATGGTTTCCATGGCAGTCATATCGCTCTAGTTTTAAAGCAGAAAGTGACTGGAAAAAATATCGTATTCCTTTTAAAGAGTTAGATAAATATAAAACTTTTCATGAATTCTCTCAGGGCAAAATTAAACGCATTGGTCTGGTTGCAATAGGGCGTGAATTCCAAGCAGACCTATGTTTAGCCGATATAAGGTTTTACAATGAATAACTCCGTAGCTATTGTTATTGGTGCTGGAAGTAGTATCGGCGGCGCAATGATTGAGCAGTGGCAAAAAGATAGTGCTATTGGTCAAGTTATTGCTATTAGTAGAAATCAAACTTCTAGCAAAGCAAAAATACTCTCTTCATCTGTTCACAATATACAATGCGATTATAGCGAAGCATCAATTTTCAAAGCCTGTGAGATGATCAAGCTACTAATGGAGAAAAACCAGTTAGGAACAATAAGCCGTATTTGTATTTGCAATGGTGTTTTACATAATGACTCTATTTGGCCAGAAAAACGCATAGAAGAGCTAAATATTAGTAGCCTTTTGGAGGTTTTCACAATTAATAGTGTCGTTCCTATTCTCTGGTTAAAGTCACTTATTGAACTGGTTAAATCCAAAAATAATTGTATTATTACAGTATTTAACGCAAGGATTGGAAGTATCGGAGATAACCGTTCTGGTGGGTGGTATAGCTATCGCGCATCAAAAGCGGCGCTAAATATGCTTTTAAAAACTGCTGCTATCGAATATGCCAGGCGAGCTAAAAATGTAAAACTTATCTCCTTTCATCCTGGTACTACCGATACAGAATTAACTAAGCCCTTTCAAGGTTCAGTAAAAAAAGAAAAATTATTTACACCTGAGTTTGTCGCAGAGCATCTTGTAAAAATTATGAACCAACAAGATATAGATGGTAAATTATCTTTTATTGACTGGGAGAATAAAGCCATTGTTTGGTAATGAACAAGTGGCAAAAAAACTTGGTTATTCCGGTCTAATTCCGTTTATTGTATTTACGATTGGTAGTTGGGTGCAATTACCAATCGTATCTAATAGCCCCTATATTCTAGTCACTTATGCAGCCGTAATATTATCTTTTATGGGTGCAATTCATTGGGGTATCGCTATGTCTAGCCCTAAGCAAGGCAATTCTCAATATTTTATTGTTAGTGTTATTCCTGCACTAATTGCATGGGTGTCTCTTCTAATGTCTGAAGATTATGCAATCATCCTTTTAATAATCGGTTTTATTGCCCTGATCATGTATGATCGGGCTGTAGAAAAATTAGTAAAATTTCCTTCTTGGTATCTACCTATGAGAAAAAGATTAACGACTGTCGTCATCCTATGCTTATCTATGACACAACTATCATTCTTGATACTTTAAATTGGACCATTTATGCAGTTAAAAACAGAACAGATTGAAGCCTTAGATGATCGATATCGAGCATTATTTATAAATGCATTAAGTGGCTTCAAAAGCGCCAATATGATTGCTAGCTGCGATCTAAAAAAAAATACTAATATTGCCATCTTCACTTCTGTTTTTCATATCGGCTCAAATCCGCCATTGTTAGGCATGATATCTCGACCACATTCAGTTTCCAGGGATACCTTAGAAAATATACTACAGACTCAACATTACACAATCAATCATGTTAATGATTCAATCTGCGAAAAAGCGCATCAAACATCAGCTCGATATGATAAAAAAACATCGGAATTTAAAGCAACAGGTTTAAATGAAGAATGGCATGATAACTTCCCCGCACCTTTTGTAAAGGAAAGTCGAATTCAGCTAGGTATGAAACTAAGAGAACATCATCAACTAACAGCTAATAATACCATTATGATTATTGGTGAGATAACTCATATAAACATCAAAGATGATATCGTTCATCAGGATGGATATATCGATATAGAGAAAGCTGGCAGTGTTACAGTAAGTAGTCTTGATAGTTATCATCGTACTGAACTCATTACCCAGCTAAGCTATGCTAAACCAGAAAGTCCATCTAAACAAATTACTAATCGTAAGAAATAACTAGTCATTGGAAAAAATACATCTTAAGGTGTCGATCAAAGCTTTGTAAACAGCTAGTTAACATTGCTATAATTAAACTCTTATTTAAGGGTTCTTTAATGCATAAAAAAATATGATCAACGACAACGACAAACAGCTGTTTAGAGATAGTGTTGATGCTAGTATACCTATCGATAAAGATGGGGCAAACCCAAAAAATAATCAAGTCAAAAAAGCTGCATTCACAGCCTATAGCTATATCATCGAAGCCAGATTGGATGGATCGCAAACTGTAGCCCATGCCAAAAACGGTTTATCGCCAAAAATTATTAAAAAAATGAAGCGCGGCGATATTGACTATGCACCCACATTAGATCTCCATGGATTTACGACTGTTGAAGCCTGTGAAGCTATGAGTGAGTTCATGCATCATTATCAGCATGAAAATTTTATTCATATCATTCATGGCAAGGGCTATAACTCTGAAAATGGCATGAGTATTTTAAAAACCCAAGTTGTAAGCTTTTTAAGCCAGCACCCTCAAGTATTGGCATTTAACTCTTGCCCTGACAAAGATGGTGGCACTGGTGCAATCTTCGCCCTACTTAAACAATAAATTATGTTTAATTTAGATGAAATCTATAGTGTCTCTAGCTTTTTATCACTGTGCAATAAAACGGTTGAAGATAATATTCCTACTTGTTGGTTACAAGGGGAGATTTCTAACTTAGCACGCCCTGCTTCTGGCCATTGGTATTTCTCATTAAAGGATAATAAAGCTCAAGTTCGCTGCGCCCTGTTTCGTCTTAATCAGAGAAATATTAAATTTACGCCTGAAAATGGCATGGAAATCTTAGTGCGCGCTGCGCCAACTCTTTATGAAGCACGAGGAGATTTTCAGCTAATTGTTCAACAAATTGAGCCAGTGGGTGTTGGTAATCTTAATCTAGCCTTTGAGCAATTAAAAAACAAGCTTGCTGAAGAGGGTCTATTTGATCAGTCTCACAAAAAAAAACTACCTACTCAAATCAATACTATTGGTGTTATTTCTTCATCGACCGGCGCGGTTATTCAAGATATTATTAGAGTATTAAATAAGCGCTATCCTTTTGCTGACGTTTTATTATTTGATAGCATCGTTCAAGGCCAAGGTGCATTTGAAAAAATTAGTCGAGCCATTATTGCAGCTGATAATTCTCAACGCTGTGATGTATTAATTGTTGCTCGTGGCGGTGGATCGCTAGAAGATCTATGGGCCTTTAATGAGGAGTCATTAGCACGTATTATTTACAACACTAAAACTCCAATTATTAGCGCAATTGGCCATGAAACGGACACCACTATTTCTGATTTTGTAGCTGATATTCGCGCTCCAACGCCTAGTGCTGCAGCTATGTTGGCAACGCCGGATAAATTGGAGATACTTTCTCGTGTGGCAAAATTATCAACACAATTACATCACCAAGTTCTTCAAAATAAACAGCGTAAACAAGCTTATCTTAATCAGCTTAAGCTTAGAATAATCACGCCTGATAGGCAATTAAATTATTTATCGCAACAACTTGATTATTTATCACATCGACTAAGTGGATCTATAGCTAGTGTTATTGATACTCAAGAGCATAAATTAACGACATTGCTTTCTAACTTAAAACAACATTCACCTAGCGTGAGAATTAAGCATTCTATTGCTATTAGTCAGTTGTCAGCTAACCAGCTACATCGACAAATTAACCAGGTCGTTCATGATAGTAAACAAACTTTAATCCAATTAAACAGTCGACTAAAAATCGCGACATCACAAATTGTTAAGCAACAGCAAAATCAACTGGCAAGTCATGCCAATGCACTAGGACACTTATCACCACTCAGCACTCTGTCTAGAGGTTATAGTATTACTACAGGCATCAAAAGCCAAGTATTGACGTCAATTACTCATACCCAATCAGGGCAAACTATTAAAACACGCCTAAGTGATGGTGTTATTCATTCCAAGGTGGAAAAAATTGAAAAAAATTAAATTCTTATTACTCTTACTTTTACCATTAAGTGTTTTGGCGAATCTTGATGTCAAGCATATGCCCATACCAGGGGGAATAGCAGTGGTTGATTTCTATACTAACCATTCCAACCCAAAAGCTTTTTATAGCCAAGTTCCAGTCTATATTCAGCAAATAAATAAAACTCATTGGCAAGCATTAGTCGGCATTCCTTTATTGTCTACAATAGGAGAAAAAAAAGTGACTATTAAGGATTTTTCTACACGACATATTGCCTTTGGAGTAACTGAACATGATTATAAAAAACAGTATATTACCCTGAAAGGAAAAAACAAAAAATATGTTAATCCAAATCTATTACACATGGATAGAATTAACCGAGAGCGTCCGATTCTTTCCAAAGCGCGTAAAACTTTCTCCAATATAACCAACAAACATGTTAAATTTATTCGGCCTGTATCAGGTGTCACTACAAGTCCTTTTGGATTTAAACGCTTTTATAATGGTCAACCTAGGCGCCCCCATACAGGACTAGATTATGCGGGAGGCATTGGTACAGAAATTAAAGCTTCTGGAGGGGGTAAAGTTATTATTAGTGATGAATTTTTCTTTAACGGTAATACCGTCTTTATTGATCATGGTCAGGGCCTGATTAGCGTTTATATTCATATGAATAAACGCCTAGTAGTACCTGGTCAGATTTTAAATCAAGGCGACATTATCGGGACTATAGGTCAAACAGGTAGAGCCACGGGCCCTCATCTACATTTTGGAATCTACCTTAACCAAACTGTTGTCAATCCTAACTTATTAATTAATCATGAAATCTAATGTCTCATTGTTGCGCCGACTTGGTGCTATGTTTTACGACACTTGCCTAACTTTTTCTTTAGTCTTTTTTATTGGAATGGTTGTCAATGTATTATTTGGTGATATGGGAGATGCTTTTTTCTATTTAATCACTCTACCCAGTGTTTATTTATATTTCACCATGTCATGGGTTAAAGGGCGTCAAACTGTCGGAATGAAAGCTTGGAAATTTCAAGTTATACAAAATAATCAATCCTCCCATGAATGGAAAAGTATCACCCATCAACAAGCATTCTTTCGCTTCATTTTAAGCTTTATATCGTTTTTATCACTTGGATCTGGGTTTATTTATCAGGTATTTAACCGAAATAATTTGGCTTGGCATGATCAAATTTCTCATACTTTATTGATGAAAAATTGACTTACATCAATAAAGTAAAAAAAATTTATGCTATAATATTTTTAATTGTTTCATCAAGGTAAAGGCATGAGCTCTTCAGCAGAAAATAGCAGTTTAAGAGGAAATATTTTAATGATTAGCTCACTGGTAGTATCCTTAGTGGCGCCTTTAGCTTTAATTATACTTTCTTATATCGGAATTATCTCTGGTACTGCTGAATACATAGCAGCCTTTGGTGTTGTTGCCTCAACCATCTATATTATTGGTGGTTCAATTTGGATGTTTTTACAAGATGCTCAAGATGGTAAAAACCTTGCTGATGGTTAATTGGTTCAATAAATTGTGAATATTAACTCTTTAAAAAAGCCAAATAAACTATTTGGCTTTTTTTATCGCTACTGGATTAGCATTATTTTACTTGTTGTTTTGGCGACTCTCATACGCCAAAACTTTATCATTAATACATTCCCTTTTGATATAAGCGAAAAGCAGGCAATCCTTAAAGAAAATCTAGCAGTTAATCAACAACTAAAGCAAGAGAATTTAAAGCTTAAGCTAGAATTAAATGCAAAATCTGATGAAAAATTAGAAATTTTAGAATCTATGGCTAGACAAAAATTTGGCCTCATCAAACCTGGTGAAAAATACTACCAAATCAGTATTTCTGATCCAGATTAAAATTAGCATCGCTTGGGTATAATAAAAAAATAATACACTCTAATTTTATGCTTTATGCCAATTGATCATTGTTATCTTGTTGTACCCGCTAGCGGCGTTGGAACAAGAATGCAGTCAAGCATCTCGAAGCAATATTTGCAACTAGACAATGGCTTAAGTGTACTTGATCAAACTCTATCAACCTTATTAAATATAAAAAAAATTAAAGGCTGTGTGGTAGCAATTTCTGAGCAAGATAATCTGTTTAGTTCTTCTCAGTTTTATAACCATTCTAAGCTTTTAGCCATTGCTACTGGCGGTAAAGAGCGCTATCATTCAGTGATTAATGCTCTCAACTCTTTAAGGCCTTTCGTTAAAGACAATGATTGGATTTTAGTACATGATGCTGCTCGCCCTTGTATCAAGGCTGAAGATGTTGAAAATCTTATACAGCAACTTGAGAATCAAAAAATTGGTGGATTATTAGCAACTAAAGTGGTTGACACCATTAAGAAATCTAGCCATCAAATGGTTGAGTCCACCATTGAGAGAAGTAATCTTTGGCAAGCTCAAACACCACAGATGTATCGATTTGGTATATTATTAAATGCATTAAATACTGTTTATAATAATGGTATTAATATTACAGACGAAGCAAGTGCTATTGAGTATTTGGGTTTAGATTCTTTATTGGTTGAATCTTCAAAGACCAATATTAAGATCACCAGTCCGGATGATTTGGCTTTAGCTAATTTTTATTTAAATAATTCATCGATCTCATGAAAATTAAAACTGGCTTAGGTCAAGATTCACATGCTTTTGAGGACAATCATAAAGCTTTGTTATTAGCAGGAGTTAACCTTAAGCATATTCAAGGCTTAAGAGCTAATAGTGATGGTGATGTAGTGTTTCATGCCCTAACTAATGCTGTTTCCTCCATTACTGGTATCAATATACTGGGCGCAACAGCAGACAATCTTTGCCAGCAGGGAATTACTGATAGTAGTGAATATTTGAAATTATCCCTGCAAGACTTACAAGATTGGCAAGTACAACATATTGCAATTTCTATTGAATGTTTGACGCCAAAAATTTCTCCTTTTATTGCTGATATGAAAACAAATATAGCCAAGCTATTTAACATCTCATCTAATGATGTTGGTATTACTGCAACTTCAGGCGAAGAGTTAACTGCGTTTGGTAAGGGCGAAGGTATTCAGGTACTTTGTATCATTAGCGCCCTTAAAGTATGAAAGGTTTAAGACAAGTCTTCAAATCTAGAATCAATAAAATTCATTTTATTGGTATTGGTGGCTCTGGTATGAGTGGTATCGCTGAAGTATTACATAATCTCGGTTATCAAATTTCTGGCTCAGATATTCATCAAAATAGTATCACTGATAGACTGTCAAAGATGGGTTGTAAGATTAGCTTTAAGCATGATGTGCATAATATTGATAACGTGCAAGCAGTTGTTATTTCTAGCGCTATTAGTTCTAGTAACCTTGAACTAATAAGAGCACAACAACTACACATTCCAGTTGTCCCTAGAGCTGAAATGCTAGCTGAAATTATGCGCTTTCGCTTTGGTATTGCCGTTGCTGGCACACATGGAAAGACAACCACAACGAGTATTGTTGCTCACATTCTTAATCATGCTGAGCTCGACCCTACTTATATTATTGGTGGCATTCTAAATTCGACTGGCGTGAATGCTAAATTAGGTGAGAGTGATTATTTAATTGCTGAAGCGGATGAATCAGATGCATCTTTTTTGCATCTGCAGCCTATGCTCAGCGTGATCACTAATGTCGACCAAGACCATATGGCAACCTATGATAATAATTATCAACAATTAAAAGATACTTTTGTTAGCTTCACATCAAACTTACCCTTTTATGGTACTTGTATCCTTTGTAGTGATGATCAAGGTGTGCGCGATATTATTAGTGACATTCACCGCCCTATGATTAGTTATGGTTTTAATTCAGATGCTGATATACGTGCTATTAATATCAAACAGGTTGGCATGCAAATGCACTTTGACGTTGTTCACACTCGGGACAATTCAAAATATAGCAATCCTTACCCAATTCAGCTTAATCTTATTGGTAAGCATAACATTCTTAATACGTTAGCTGCGATTGGTGTTTGCTGTGAACTCAATATTGACATTAATATTATCCAGTCTGCACTTAATGATTTTTCTGGCGTTGCCAGAAGATTAGATCACCATGGCCAGTTATCAATCCAAGGCCATTCAATTGATTTTTTTGATGATTATGGGCACCATCCTGTTGAAATTAATGCTATTTTTGACTCACTCAAGAACACTTATCCTGATAGACGTCTCGTAGTAATTTTTCAGCCACATCGCTATTCTAGAACCAGAGATCTGTTTGATGATTTTGCTCGTATTTTAAGTCTTGCAGACGGCTTGATCTTATTGGATATTTACCCTGCAAATGAAGATCCAATTGCTCAGATTAGTAGCTCAACATTAGCTGAATCTATCAGAAAGCGCTCAACATTAAACCCGGTTGTGATCAAGAATGCGCAAGAAGTTTTAAAGGTGTTGCCTCATATTATTAATGAAAATGACGTTTTACTTACCCTGGGTGCAGGTGACATCCATACACTGCCTAGTTTACTAAAATCAACCTTCGTCTAAAGTGTTAGCGTGATAAAACATAGCGAACCCATGATCTCTCACTGCTCTTTACGTGCTGGCGGGCTGGCGCAGGATTTTTTCATCCCAAATAACACTCAAGCGCTTGTTGATTTTCTAAAGTCTAATACCAAGCCTATATTATTTATAGGACTGGGTAGTAATATTCTAATTCGCGATCATGGATTTCAAGGTGTTATCGTTAAACTAACCCAGCTTAAATCTTTGACAATTAACCATTCTTGCATCATCGCAGAAGCTGGTGCAACACTGGCTAAATTATCCAGATTTACATTAGAAAAAAACTTATTTGGAGCAGAGTTTTTAAGCGCCATTCCTGGAACTACTGGCGGTGCATTGGCAATGAATGCAGGTGCTTTTGGTTCTGAAATTTGGCAGTTTGTTAAGCGTGTTCATACGGTTAACAAATCAGGCGAGCTCTTTTGGCGCAATCCTGGTGAATTTGATATCCTCTATCGACAAATTACACCTTTACATCCCAATGAATACTTTATTTCAGTAGAGTTAGAGTTTAATACTATTTCATCTAATCAAAATATTCAGCAACTTCTTAAAAAAAGAAATGACTCTCAGCCTATTGGTTTGCCAAGTTGTGGCAGTGTATTTAAAAACCCTAAGGGTCATTATGCTGCTGAACTAATTGAAAAATCTAACTTAAAGGGTTTTTGCATTGGTGGCGCTTGTGTGTCTGAGAAGCATGCTAATTTTATTATTAATCACAATAAAGCTAGTGCTGCTGATATTGAAAATCTAGTTATTCATATTCAACAAACCGTAAAATCAAACTTTAAAATTGATTTAGAAACAGAGTTAAAAATTATATGATTGCTGTATTAATGGGGGGTAACTCTGCAGAGCGAGAAGTTTCTTTAAATAGTGGGAAGGCTGTTTATCAGGCACTTAAATCTCAACATATTGATTGTTTTGAATTTGACTGGAAAGGTGAAAATTTAGATAGCTTATGGTCTCAAGAATTTGATTTGGCTTTTGTTGTTCTTCATGGTCGTGGTGGAGAAGATGGCGCCATTCAGAAGTTACTAGAAGCTAGAAATATTTCTTATACTGGATCCAATGCAGAAGCAAGTGCTAATGGTATGGATAAACATTTAAGTAAGGAAATTTGGAAAGCTTCTAATCTACCATTAGCACCGTCTATAGTTGCCATCCAAAACATGACATTACCTATAATTAACTTCCCACTACCCTGGGCTATAAAGCCTGTGTCAGAAGGCTCTAGCATAGGTATCAGTAAAGTAACTGATCCTGATCAATTAGATGAAGCTTTAGCGCTTGCTTGGCACTATGATAACCGAGTTTTAATTGAACAATGGATTGAGGGCGAAGAATACACAGTTACTATATTAGGTAAGGATACCCTGCCTGTAATTAAAATTGTTTCAGATCAGGATTTTTATAACTATGATTCTAAATACCTGTCAAGCACCACCCAATACCTTTGCCCCTGTGGCTTAACAGAAAATCAAGAGAATCAGCTTAAAGAGATAGCGCTAACGGCTTTTCAAGCTATAGATGCTAATGGCTGGGGGAGGATTGATTTTATTTTAGACAAAGATAATTCACCCTTCTTACTTGAAATTAACACTGTTCCAGGAATGACGTCTCATTCTCTAGTGCCAATGGCTGCAAAAGCAGCGGGGATTACTTTTGAGCAATTAGTTCAGCGGATTACTCATGAAGCTGAAAAGTAAAAATCAACATAGACGATCTCTATTTCAATATTTAAAGCTATTACTTTGGCCACTAATATTTACACTAGTTGTCTCGATTATTGTTTGGACAAATTATCACTACAATTCAAGTGAAATACTTAAGATAAGTGTTAATTGGGAAATAGATCGTGACTACCTGGTTAATAAAGAAACGTTTGAAAAGCAAATAGAGTCATTGACTAATAAGCCCTATCAGTTAGATTTACATGGAATTAAAGATGCATTAGAGCGCCACCCATGGGTGCAAGAAGCCAATGTAAAGCGTTTGTTTTGGGATACTATTCAGATTGGTATAATTACTCACCCAATTGCTGCTTATTGGGAAAATTTAGCTTGCAATAAACCCCTTGAAAAAGAGAATTGCCAAGGCTACATAACAACCCAAGGCAGCCTTATCAAGCCAGAAAATTTATACTATCAGCGAAATGATCAAGCATTAGAAAATCTAGTGGTTTTAAAATCTGGACATCAGCCAGAACAATATGGCTCACTTTTAGAGGATTATCGAACTTATCAGCTAATCTTATCTGACTTAAAAATCCTTACTTTAACAAGAAGCAATATTGATCAGCTAACCTTAAAACCTAATATAACTGTCGTACTTGGTTATAACAAACAACAGCAACGCCTAAAAGATTTTGTAAAAATTTATCATAAATTAAGGCAAAAAATTCCGCTAAGAAAACTAAATAAAGCAACCTATGATATGCGTTATCCTAAAGGATTTACGCTGAAGTATTAGCCTCTTGAATTAGTTGATAGCACAAAGCTAAATTAACCAAACTCCAGTAAAAAAGAATAGCTTTAATTGCCCATCCAAAAGCTTCTGGGAAGCCTATTGCACTGAACAATGATGTAAAGATCATGCCAATTAAAGCAGGAATAATAGCTTGTAATAAAAATAAATTAGCCTGAGAGGCAAAATTTAACTTCCATTTATAATTTGAAGGTTGGTTTGTCGCAATATTCACAAAATTCAATGTCATTGGCATAATTAAAAAGTAAATAATTAACTGTAAAAAATCAATGCCTGTGAGCATAACAGGGACTGTCGTTATAAATCCTACAAACAGTGTCAAACCAATAAATCTAAAAATTTGGCGAATATTAAAGATTGGCGACATGGCCGATACATTTTGTCCACCCAAAACAACCAATCGATACATATTGACTGACAACATAATATAGCCATACAAAAACAATAATAAATATATAGGTGTATTGTCTGGCAATACAACCTCAGTCAAATCTCCGCCTTGAAACGCAACCTCCATGAGATCAAACATTTGAGGCAATATGAGCAGCAATGGCAATGAAATAGCCACTGGTAAAATGGATATTTCAACAACTTTTTTCCAGTGTGTCAGCGCAAAGGCAAAACTGGCTAAGATGATTTTATTAATAGGTAATATATTCATAAGTTTTATTTCATTTTCGAATTAACAACATTGACCATAATGGTAAGTTTTTGTTTGGGCTGTAGTGGCCTGTCATCAAGCTTATTCCACTGTTTTATTTGTAGAACACTAACGCCAAATTTAGCAGCAATGGTTGATAAATTATCACCACTTCTTACTTGATAAACTACTTTTCTATCAATATCGATACCCAGTGATGTCACTGATGATAAATCTTTATAAGCTTCTACAATAGGCTGCCAAAGTACAAGTTTTTTGCCTAATTTTAATGGCTCTGAACGCTTAATATGATTCCATTTAATAATTTTTTTAATACTGACTTGATACTTTTTCGAAATTAACCATAAGCTATCCCCTGCTTGAATAGTGTGAATAACTTTACGCCCTGATTTCTTTGAATTTAAGCGTTTTTTTTCTAGTTGATCTTCTGACGATGAGTAAGCTTTAGTATTCTTTTGAGCAACAGGAACAATTAAATAATCACCCATTTTAATGAAATGGTTTTCTAATTGGTTAACGCTGCTAATTTGTTTTATGGTTGTTGCGTACTTCTGCGCAATCACACTTAAACTATCCCCTTGTTTAACTTGATGTCGTATCCATTTCAATCTTGCTATGTTTGGATTTTTAAGCATTGACTGCTTAAACAGTTGCATATTTTGAATAGGTAATAACAAATTATAAGCACCTTCACTTGGAGTAGCCCATCGCTTTAAACCAGGATTAAGAGAGTATAAAGTATCAAGCTCTATCTCAGACCAATCAGCAATTAAAGCCAAATCAAACTGGGTGTTTAGTTGAATAGACTCTATGGCTGGCTTGTTATCAACAGGGGTGATAGTTTGCCCATATTTTTCTGGATTTTTAATGAGTTCTGTTACAGCTAATAATCTTGGCACATAGCCTTTGGTCTCGTTTGGTAATTTCAAATGCCAAAAATCAGTAGGTTTGCCTAGTTTTTTATTATCACGAATGGCTCTTTGCACTCGCCCTGGACCAGAGTTGTAAGCTGCTATAGCTAACAGCCAATCTCCCTTGAAAAGCTTGTTTAAGTTTTTCAAGTACTTTACAGCTGCCTTGGTGGATGCCAATACATCACGCCGAGAATCATACCACCAGTTATCTTTTAAGCCATAAAGCCTACCTGTCGATGGAATAAACTGCCATAACCCTGATGCAGTACCATGAGAGTATGAAAAAGGATAATAAGCAGATTCAACAATAGGCAATAAAGCGATCTCGAGTGGGAGCCCTGCTTTTTCAACTTCTTGAACTACTAAATACAAATAAGGGTTGGCACGTTTAGTAATGCGCGTTAAATAGTCAGGATTTTTTTTAAACCAATCTATATGCCAATATAACTGTTTTTGATTAGATGCCTTTAATGTCGCTTTATTAGTAATATGACGCCAAAGATCTTTCTCAATAATAGGCTTAATAGAGACCGTTTCTTTTAGTTCAGGCTTTATCGGCTGATTGGTACTGTCATTTACTGGTGGGTTACAAGCACCCAAAAGCAAAAAGCTAGAGAATAAAAATAACTTGTTAATTCTTAAGATTGACTACCACCAGAGCATTTTGGGGAATCGGGAGCGCCATTTTTTGATTGCCACTCATGAGAGGTATAAGTGTGCATTGCAAGTGCATGAATGTGACTTAACTCTTCTTTAAAAAGATTATTAATAAAGCGATGTCTAGTAATTAAAGCTAAATCATTAAAATAGTCACTTACTACAATCAACTTAAAATGAGACTCTGTCGCAGGACCCGAGTGATTACTAGACTCATTAATTACCTCTAAATAACTCGGGGATAAGGCAAGTTGAAGTTGTTCAGTTAAATGTTGTTTCATGTCGCTCATAAGTCACTTGTTTGATGGGCAAAATCATAGCTATCATTAAAGAAATTCTTTTCAAGCATGCCTTTTTTAACAAAAGTATTGGCAGCAGATGTGACCATCACTGGGGGGCCACAAGCATATACCTCAAAATTGACTAACGTTTCAAAATCCTCTAACACTGCTTCATGAACATAGCCTACTCTGCCTTGCCAATTTTTGTCAGGCATTGATAGCACTGGTACAAAATTAATATGCTCATGCTTTTCAGCCCATTCATAAGGCAATGACATGTACAAGTCTTGTTCACTTCTAACACCCCAATAAATATCAATTTTTCTTTGACTATTGGATTCAATCTGATGCTCGATCATGGCCTTAACAGGGCCGAATCCAGTGCCGCCTGCAAGCATAATCATAGGCTTTTCACTATCTTCTCTTAAATAAAAACTACCCTTAGGGCCTTCAATTTTTAACAAAGACTTCTCTTGCATTTTGTTAAATACAAAATCAGTAAATTTTCCACCAGAAATCAGACGTACATGAAGCTCAATAATGCCTGTATTATGCGGCGCATTAGCAATAGAAAAGGCGCGAGGATCAAAATCAGGGTGAATCAAATCTATATACTGCCCAGCTATGTATTGCATAGCTTCATTACCTGGAATTTTCAAAACAATTTTTGCCACATCGGCACTTAAATGTTCGATTGTATCAACTTTACAAGGTAATGTTTTAACTTCAATATCAGCAACACTTTCAAGTTCAGTAGCGACAATCGATATATCCGTTTTAGCAAAGCACTTACATGGAAGAATCATGTTATCACTAACTTCTGCAGGCGTTAATCCAGGTGGAATACCTTTTAAATAACCAACCTCACCTTCCATAAGAGTCGCTTTACACTTACCACAAAAACCATTTCGGCAACCATAAGCAAATCCAAAGCCATTACTAATGGCGCCATCCAGAATAGTTTCATTTTCTGAAACTTTAAACTGATTACCACTCACTTGATTTTCTACTGTAAACATGAATTTATTCTATCAATATTTTTAATGTTGACATTATAATCTAGGTTAGTTATATAAAAACTTACTAATACAAGGAGATTTGTGCCTAATCCGCCTGCTAATACTGTACTTTTTTTAATGGGTCCTACTGCTTCAGGCAAGACAGATCTAGCTATTAAAATTAGCCAAAAAGTTAGCTCTCGATTGATCAGTGTCGATTCTGCATTAATCTATCAAGGCATGGATATTGGAACTGCCAAGCCTGATATTGCAACACTTAAAGGTCACCCTCATTATCTTATTGATATTTGCAAACCCAGTGATACTTATTCAGCCCAGGACTTTGTTAATGATGCCACCCATCAAATTGAGTTAGCTTTTAGCCAAAACAAGTTACCTATTCTGGTTGGTGGAACCTCGTTTTACTTCAATGCATTGGAGTACGGCTTATCTGATCTTCCAGAGTCAACCTCAGAATCCAGAGAAAAATATAATCAACTCATTAAAGCAAAAGGTCTGGAAACGTTATATCAATTATTACAAAAAATCGATCCTATTGCTGCGCAGAGAATTCATGCTAATGATTCACAACGTATTACTCGTGCACTTGAGGTATTTGATATTAGTGGCAAAACCCTTACCGAACTCCAGGGGAAAAAACAAGGTGGGCTTAATTGTATCATTAAAAAAATTATCTTAATGCCGGATCGCAGTGAGCTTCATCAGCGCATTGAAGCTCGATTTCATTTAATGATGGAGCAAGGATTTATGGATGAAGTTAGAGTTTTAAAGGCTAATATAGCACTTCATCAAGATCTACCTTCAATTCGCTGTGTAGGTTATCGCCAAGCATGGCAATTTTTGAACAATGAGTTGAATGAGACTGAAATGATTGAAAGATCTATTATTGCCACAAGACAGCTTTGCAAGCGTCAAAGCACTTGGCTGAGAAGTGAAACTCAAGGGTTGAAACTGAAAACTGCGGATATTGAAAAAGCAGTAAACTTTATCCAAGAATAGCGCGTTTAAATTCAAGGCCTCGATGTTCGAAATTATCAAACATATCAAAACTTGCACAGCCTGGAGATAAAAGCACCACACCATTATTGACCATGCCTTTAGCCAAAGAGACTGCCTCATTCATATTTTTAGCATGAATAGTTTTAGCAATATGAATGCCCCGCTCGAAATCTGTAGCACTTTGCCCAATTAGAATAACACCAAAAATATCTTGGTCAATCAACTTAAACAACTCAGTGTAATCTTCATCTTTAGCAATACCTCCAGCTATTAAAACAATATTTTCATATTTATTAATAAGCGCCTTAATCGCTGTTACGCTTGCCAAGGCATTAGTTGCCTTGGAATCATTATAAAATACAATACCTTTTTCATCTGACACCCACTCCAATCGATGTTCAAGCCCTTTAAAGGTTTTAATACAATCAATCATGATATTCATTTCTATACCGATTTGATCACCTAACGCCAATACCGCTAAAATGTTCGCCACATTATGCTCACCAATAAGTTGCATTTCATCAACATCCATCAGCACTTCATCGCCTTTTAAAAAGTAGCAGCTACCATGGCAAGTTACAGTGCCAAAGTCTTGATCTTGTTTTGGCATATTTATCCCGAAATGGATAGCAGAAGGTTTTTGAGGGATTAGTGGTTCATCAAGATTTACAATCAAATGTTGGCAATATTGATACAAACTTAACTTTGAAGCTGCATAATGCTCGAAACTATCATATCGATCTAAATGATCTGGGGTGATATTTAGCACCACACCAGCATATAAATTTAGTTTTTTACTATAATCTAACTGATAACTTGATAACTCTAATATATAAAGCTCAACTTCGTCTTTCAAACAATCTAGTGCCGGTATGCCGATATTGCCACCAACTGCTACCTTCTTACCACTAGCTTTGGCCATATTCCCTAATAATTGGGTTACAGTAGATTTACCATTAGAGCCAGTAATACCAATAACAGGTGCCTGGGCATATCTAGAGAATAATTCTATATCACTGACAATATTAATGCCTTTTTCAATTGCCCAGATTACAATTGCCTCTTGTTGAGCAATACCTGGAGAGATAAAAATTTCATCAACCCCTTCTAATAGGGATTTATCCCAGGCACCTAAAAAAGGCTCTATTGATGGGAATTGTGATAAAAATTTAGATAATAATTTGGGCGTTTGTCGGGAGTCAGCCACTTTAAATGCAACTTTATGTTGCGATAAAAAGCGAGCAATGGAAAAACCGGTAACTCCTAAGCCTAAAACTAGTTTCATGCTATTGTCTTATTTTCAGTATAAAATATGATTATTTTACACACTTAATCCTAGAGGAAAAATCATGAGTACACTTTCAACGACAACTATCAGTAATATACAAGTTAAAAATAAAGTTTTATCAGATACAATGAGACTTCTCTCTTATACGCTTGTCTTTGGTGGGCTAGCCTCTTGGTTCTCAGTAGCTTCAGGAGCTGGTTTCGGCTCAGCCATAGTTAGCTCTATTGCTGCAATTGCTGTAATTTGGTTCGTGCTACCTAAAACTCAAAATAGCAGCAAAGGTATTTTAACCGCTTTTGCTGTGGCAGGGTTATTAGGCTATTCGATCGGACCAATGCTCACGCATTACCTAGCAATGCCAAATGGTGCAGATTTAGTTATCCAAGCCTTAACTGGTACAGGCGTTGCTTTTTTTGCCATTAGTTTTTATGCTCAAAACACAAAGAAAGACTTTAGCTTTTTAAATGGAATGATCTTTTTTGCCATGATTGGTATTATCATTTTGTCTGTATTAAATTTCTTCTTTCTTGAATCTTCAGCTTTCAGTCTTCTCATTTCATTTGCAGTTGTTATGATTATGGGTGCTTTTATGTTGAGCCAAATGTCTGCTATTATTAATGGTGGTGAAACTAACTACATCTCTGCAACCGTTGGTCTTTATTTAGCACTTCACAACATGTTTACTAGCTTATTACATCTTTTAGGTGCTTTTTCTAACGACGATTAAAACTTCATTATTACAGTTTAATCATGATTGACAAAGAGGGGTATCGTGCCAATGTTGGTATTGTTATCACTAATGATAAAGATCAAGTTTTATTAGCTAAGCGCTATAAGCAAAATTCTTGGCAATTGCCGCAAGGTGGTATTGATCAAGGTGAGACTGATGTTGAGGCTCTTTTTCGTGAACTAAATGAAGAAGTAGGTTTAGAGTCTCATCATGTAAGTCTGATTGCTAAAACACCAAAGTGGCTTCGTTATGACTTGCCTGATTATCATATTAGACGCTCTCAAAAGCCAATCTGTGTTGGTCAAAAGCAAGTGTGGTTTCTGCTTCGACTAATCTCAAGTGAAGAAAATATCAAACTTGATACACATTCAGATATTGAATTTGATGATTGGGCCTGGGTTGATTATTGGCATCCTATCGAAAAAGTAGTTGACTTTAAAAAACCAATTTACGAAGATATGCTAAAGGCACTGGCACCGGTACTTTTTGATAACCAACATACTGTTCCTGCACATTATTCACGCCCACTAAAGTGTTCTGCCATCGTTTTAGATAAAACCAATTAAAATCCCTACTCTAATACCTTTATACATCAATAACCAATTGGTATAATTCACCTCTTATCAAGCATTTTGAAAAAGGATTTAGTGGCGTGAATATTGGAATATTAGGATTAGGTACCGTCGGTGGTGGCGTTGTAAATGTATTAAGCAAGAATGAAAGTGAAATTTTTGCTCGAACTGGTGTGCAAATTAACGTTACCCACGGCGCAGTTAAGAATATTTCTGAGCCTAGAATTTGCGCAGATGGTGATATTAATATTACAGAAGACGCCTTTGAAGTTGTCAATAATCCAGAAATTGATGTTGTCTTAGAGTTAATTGGTGGTACAACTATTGCCAAAGAATTAGTCATACAGGCTATCAATAATAATAAACATGTTATTACGGCTAATAAAGCTTTAATTGCCACTCATGGTAACGAATTACTAACGCTAGCCAAGCAAAAAAATGTACATTTACTATTTGAAGCAGCTGTTGCTGGTGGTATTCCAATTCTAAAATCTTTAGAGCAAGGATTAAGTGCTAATAAAATTGAACTAGTTGCTGGCATTATTAATGGTACAGGAAACTTTATCCTGACTGAAATGCGTGACAAAGGTAGAGATTTTGCTGATGTTTTAAAAGAAGCTCAAGATTTAGGCTATGCAGAAGCGGATCCAACTTTTGATGTAGAAGGTATTGATGCTGCTCATAAACTTGCCATATTAGCCTCTATTGCATTTGGCTGTGAATTACAGATGGATAAAGTCTCTACTGAGGGTATTAGCCAAATTAGTGGTGAAGATGTCATATTTGCAACCGAGCTCAACTACTCAATCAAACATCTAGGTATTGCTAAAAAAGTTGATGGAGAGTTGCAAATGCGCGTCCATCCAACGCTAATACCAAAAACACAGCTTCTAGCTAATGTAGACGGTGTAATGAATGCTGTATTGGTTAAAGGTAATGCTGTTGGGCCAACACTTTACTATGGTGCAGGTGCAGGTGATGAGGCAACTGCAAGTGCTGTTATTGCAGACTTAGTTGATATCATCAAAGACACAGTTAGTCATGACGTATTGGGCTGGAAGTCACTTATTGAAATTCCTAACTGTGATGTTGATAATATTGAAAGTGTCTTTTATCTGCGTTTATTAGCAACTGATAAGCCTGGAACACTAGCGGATATTACTACCACACTTGCTAAACATAATATTAGTGTTGAGTCAGTTATACAAAAGCAAATTGATGCGCAAAATAATGCACATATTGCGATTATTACAAACAATGTTAAAACTGCCAATCTAAAGGCGGCAATAGCGGAAATCCAAAGCCATGAATTCATCCAAGAGGATGTTAAAATTATTCATGTAGAAAACCTTGATTAAGGAGATAAGATAATGAGATACACAGGTCTAATTGAAAATTACCGCGACAGACTTCCTGTCAGTGAAACTACTAAACTTATCAGTCTTGGTGAGGGTAACACCCCTTTAATTCGCTTAGAAAATATTCCAGCTTTGCTTGGCAAAGATGTTGATATATATATTAAATATGAAGGTTTAAACCCAACTGGATCTTTTAAAGATCGCGGCATGACTATGGCCGTTACTAAGGCAGTTGAAGCTGGCTCCAAGGCTATTATTTGCGCTTCAACAGGTAACACCTCTGCTGCTGCTGCTGCTTATGCCGCTCGTGCTGGTATTAAAGCATTTGTACTTATTCCTGAAGGAAAAATTGCCCTAGGAAAATTAGCTCAAGCAATGATCCATGGCGCTGTTATTATTCAAATTAAAGGTAACTTTGATGATGGTATGCGCTTAGTTAAGGAGGTTGCTGATCATGCACCCGTAGCTATTGTAAATTCAATTAACCCCTATCGTCTTCAAGGTCAGAAAACAGCTGCATTTGAAATTATTGAAGAGCTAGGCGATGCCCCAGACTACCATTGTCTACCAGTGGGCAATGCGGGTAATATTTCAGCTCATTGGATGGGTTATAAAGAATACTATAAAGACGGTAAAGCAGCCAAAACGCCTATCATGGTCGGCTATCAAGCAGCAGGCTCTGCACCTTTTGTTAAAGGTGAAATGGTTGATAATCCTGAAACTATTGCAACTGCTATTCGCATTGGCCATCCTCAAAGCTGGGATTTGGCACATACTGTAAAGGAGGAGTCTAAAGGTTGGTTTAAAGCAATCAGCGACAAACGAATTTTAGCAACCCAGAAGCTACTTACTGAAAAAGAAGGTATTTTTTGCGAACCTGCTTCAGCAGCATCTCTAGCTGGTTTAATACATGATATTCAACATGGGCATATTCCTGATAAGTCAAAAATTGTTTGTACACTAACAGGCCATGGTTTAAAAGACCCCGATGTGGCTATTTCACAATGTGCTAGTGAGATGATCAACATCAATCCAGTGATGAGTGAAGTGCGTGATGCAATTTTAAATAACATGTAAATCTACAAACTTCATTTAGATTTTAGGAAGGAATAATGCCATATCAAACCATCGAACAAACTATTGGTAATACACCCTTGGTTAGATTACAACGTCTCAATCCAAATCCATCAAATATTGTATTAGTCAAACTTGAAGGAAACAATCCAGCAGGATCACTTAAGGATCGCGCTGCATTTAACATGATTGCCCAAGCTGAGATCCGGGGGGATATCAAGCCTGGAGATACACTCATTGAGGCAACCAGTGGAAACACCGGTATTGCATTGGCAATGGTAGCTGCAATCAAGGGTTATAAAATGATTCTAATCATGCCTGAAAATCTTTCACAAGAACGTCGTGATGCTATGATGGCTTATGGCGCAGAATTGCTAATTGTCACTCAAGAAGTGGGCATGGAAGGTGCACGTGACTTAGCAGATAAATTAGAACAAGAAGGTAAAGGTTTTCAGCTTAATCAATTTTCAAATATTGACAACCCTAATGCGCATACTAATACCACTGCCGAAGAGATATGGCGAGATACTCATGGCGAAGTCACTCATTTTGTTTCAGCTATGGGTACGACCGGTACGATCACTGGCGTATCAAATGTTTTAAAAGATAAAAACAAAGCCATTCAAATAATTGGCGTGCGCCCAACGGAAGGCTCTCAAATTCCAGGTATTCGTCGCTGGAGCAAAGAATACTTACCTAAAATTTTTGCTCGAGCCAAAGTTGACATAACGATGGATGTATCACAAAAATCGTCTGAACAAACCATGCGAGACTTAGCCACTCAAGAAGGTATATTTGCTGGAGTATCGTCTGGTGGAGCACTCTCAGCAGCGCTAGAACTTTCGAAAAATGTCAACAATGCTACGATTGTTTCCATTGTATGCGATCGTGGCGATCGTTACCTTTCAACTGGCTTGTTTAACGTCAAATAGACTATGCGCAGATATCTCTCGCATCAATTTCCAAATGAGTTAAAAACCTATATTTCATTAATATTGGCCAGCATATTAACTGTCATTGCCATTGATTTTTTTTTATTATCGAGTGACTATGCACAGCATACGTTTAAACATCTTATTGCAAAAAATCCTGTTTTAAGTTTTGTCATTACCCCGATTACTTTCGTTTTAATTATTTACATAGCTAAATATTTCTGCCACTATATTCAAGGTAGTGGCATTCCACAACTTATCGCAGCAAACGACTCACGCAATAAAACTATTCGCGAAAAACTACTTTCATTTCGAGTAGCTGTAGGAAAAATTATCTTTATTTTTATTGCCATGCTTGGGGGTGCACCCATTGGTATTGAAGGGCCAAGCATTCATATTGGTGGCTCAATTTTTTATGGATTTAATCGGTTTTTAAAATTAAAACGTAAACTCCTCATCCATGCATTGATTGCCATCGGCGGTAGTGCTGGATTAATTGTTGCCTTTAATGCACCGCTTGCAGGATTTTTATTTGCTTACGAAGAAATTGGAAGAAAACTCAAAAAACAAGCTTTAGTGCTCATTGCCATTGTTAGCGCCTTAGCCTATATATTAACTTTAGTTTATCGAGGTGATACCCCTTATCTGGGTGATTTCTCAGCACACTCTCTAAATTTTGAGCTTATTTGGCAACTCATACCTTTGGCTATTTTAGCGGGTATTGTTGGCGGGCTATTCTCCAGAAGTATTCTTTATTTAATAACTAGATTCATCAGTCATACCAAGGTTCGTGTAATTACTATTGCATTATTTTTAGGATTGATTGTTGGTCTTTTTAACTACCTATCAGAAGGAAAAATTGCTGGCTCTGGGCGTGATGAAGTTTTACTCATGCTAGCGGGTGAACAATTAGGAGTGGAGTTTGTATTGATGAAATACTTTGCCACGCTAACTTCGATAGTTTCAACCATTCCAGGCGGTTTGTTTATGCCTAGTATTTCTATTGGTGCAGGCATTGGCGCTGAGATCGCACCCTACTACTCAAATATTGATGCTCAAGTAATTTTAATGATGTCAATGATCGCTTATTTAAGTGCTGTCATTAGGTCGCCACTGACAGCAACCTTTGTCATCTTAGAGATGAGTGCTGCGATAAATTTACTTATTCCAGGATTATTAGTAGCTTTTATCGCCAACTGGATTAGCAAGCAGATATTCAATCAACCTATTTATGAAGCCTTGGCAGAAAGCTATCTAAAAATAGCCAAAAATTAGAAAGGTTTAACAACTACTAAAATTACAATTGCAATCAAAATTAAGACAGGAAATTCATTAAACCATCGGTAAAAAATATCAGAACGACTATTTTTATCGTGTTTAAATATTTGCAATAAATGCCCACAATAAAAATGATAAACAACCAAAGGAACCACTAAAGCTAGTTTGGCATGAAGCCAATACTGAGTTTTATAGATTTCCCATGCATCAACCACCATCCATATGCCAAGTGCAATAGCCAAAATCATACTTGGCATCATAATTCCACGATAAAGTTTGCGCTCCATAACCTTAAAGCGTTCAATGCTAATCTTGTCTTTACTCATCGCATGATATACAAATAATCGAGGCAAGTAAAACAAGGCTGCAAACCATGTAATAATACTAATAATATGAAAAGCTTTAATCCACAACATACTTTATCCTTTTTTTATATAAATACCCTTTTTAATGAAGGTAAACATCTAACTTTAACTATCAACCATTATAGTAAAATAAAATTTTCTTTTTGTTAACTTTACTTAAATTGAAGCAATACCGAGAAATACCCTATAACTACACATCATTCTCTGACAAGGAAGTTGTGTGTCGATTTTTAGGTGTAGATGCTTGGACATTATTAGAATCTCTTCGCACCAATCGAAACACAGGTCGAAGTGCTAGGATGCTATTTGAAGTGCTAGGCGACATGTGGGTTGTTGATAGAAACCCATACCTTCAAGAAGATCTTATCAAAAACCAGCGTCGCTGGAAATCGTTAATTGAAGCGCTTAATTCACGCCTAGACCTTATCAGAAAACGCGCAAATGATAACGTAAAAGTTTTAGAATTGCTACATAGTGCTGATTTAGCCGTTGCTAAATTTGAACTATGTCTAAGTGACTTTAAGCAGCACAAAAAACGCATTAAACAAACCTTACTTAAAGTAACTCACAATAATAATATTCGATTTGATGCCTTATCTCGCTCTTCTCATTCTACTGATGCCACGGATTGGCGTGTGGAGTATCCACAAGTTGTTATTACTCCAGATACTGAGCTCGAAATTGCTGCTATTGTCAAAGCCTGCATTGAGTTAGGATTAACGATTATTCCACGTGGTGGTGGCACAGGCTATACAGGCGGCGCTATTCCTCTGCATGCAAAAACTGCTGTTATTAATACCGAAAAATTAAGCTTTATTGGTGATATTAAAAATACCGACAATTTACAAAGTGTTAATGTGGGTGCTGGTGTAATTACTAAACGTGTCAGTGAATTAGCCACAGCAAATAATTTAGTTTTTGCCGTCGATCCAACGTCACAAGATGCTTGCACGATTGGTGGTAATGTGGCGATGAATGCTGGCGGCAAGAAAGCTCTTAGATGGGGCACAACCATTGATAATCTAGTTTCTTGGAAAATGGTGATGCCAGATGGCTCTTGGTTGCAGGTAAAGCGCCTTGATCACAATAAAGACAAAATTCAACTACTCAAATCTGTCAGTTTTAAAATTGACACATTGGAGGATGATTCCAAGACTATTATTAGCTCTAGGGTTCTAAACACTGACACCAAAAATCTGCGTAAAAGTGGCCTTGGAAAAGATGTTACTAATAAATTTCTAGATGGTCTTCCAGGTATTCAAAAAGAAGGTTGTGATGGTTTCATCACCTCGGCAGAATTTATCCTGCATCAGCCTTTAGATCATATTAACACTCTATGTTTAGAATTCTTTGGTCATGATTTAAAAGCTGCTGTATCTAGTATTGTTAAGATTAAAGATCTGATTGATAGTACTGCTCAAGTTGATCTTGTAGGTATGGAGCACCTTGATGCGCGCTATATCAAAGCAATCAAATATACCACCAAGGCCAATAAATCTGGATTACCAAGAATGGTTTTATTGATTGATATTTCTAGTCAAGAGCAATCATCACTTGATAAAATTGGTGAAAAAATCAAGAATATTACCACTCAACAAGTTGGTGAGTGTTTTATTGCAAAAGATTCATATACGCGACAAACCTTCTGGAAAGATCGTGCCAATACAGCCGCCATTGCAGCTCATACTAATGCTTTTAAAATTAATGAAGATGTAGTTATTCCACTAGATAAATTAGCTGATTATAGCGATGGTATTGAGTATATTAATATTCGTCTGTCCATTGAAAACAAACTAGATACGCTTAGTGAAATTCATGATTATCTTGGTAATATCAAGACAGAGACTGATCTGATCAAAGAAAAAACTGGGGCGGCGGTTAAGTTGTTAGTCCATGTTAGTAAACAGTGGCAAGACATACTTGCTAAGCTCGCAGATTCAAGCGTATTTAAACAAGTTCAAATGGCTGAACGTGTTATTTCATATATGGATGAATTCGCCCATCCGTTAAATGATTTGCTGACTGGTGATGTCTTTACTGAAATACGCAACGATATCCAAGCTATTCACGCTTCAAATCGTAATATACGCCTCTTTATAGCAACTCATATGCATGCAGGTGATGGCAATGTGCACACTAATATTCCTGTACATTCTCATAACACACAGATGCTCAAAAAAGCAGAGTCTGTAGTCGATGAGATTATGATTTTAGCCACTAGCCTTGGTGGTGTTATTTCTGGTGAGCATGGTATTGGTTTGACTAAATATCAGTATTTATCTGATGAGTTTAAACAAGACTTCGAGCAGTACAAAAAACAAATTGATCCAAACAACCATTTTAATAAAGGCAAGCTAATGCCTGGTAGTGGGCTAGATAACGCCTTCACTCCTTCTCTACATTTGGTTGAGCAAGAGGCGTTAATTCTTGAAAGTAGTGAAATTGGTGAAATTAATGACATGGTCAAATCTTGCCTACGCTGTGGAAAGTGTAAAGATGTTTGCACCACACACGTACCAGAAGCTAATCTTTTATACTCTCCACGTGACAAAATTATTGGTACCAATCTTATTTCAGAAGCATTCTTATATGAGGAGCAAACTCGCCGAGGCATTTCACTTAATCATTTTGTAGAGTTAAATGATATTGCCGATCATTGCACCATTTGCCATAAATGTGCCAAGCCTTGCCCAGTTGACATTGATTTTGGTGATGTTTCAATTAAGATGAAATCTGTCTTAATTAAACAAGGTCATCGCCAAACAAATTTAGCGTCAAAAATTTCAATAGCTTATCTTAATATGACCCAGCCTTGGAAGATTAGACTGGTGAAGAAGCTATTAATTGATTATAGCTACAAGGCACAAAACATAGCTTCACGTCTTGCCAAGCCATTCTTAAATAAAAAACCTGATAAAACTGTCGGTAGGCCAAGCATGACAATTGAGCTTACTACTTTATTGGACAAGCCATTACCAACTGATACAGGGCTCAAGCCAATGCGAGAGCTACTCGACATTATTGATAACACCAGTGTGCCAATTTTATCGCATCCAACCAAGTCTAACTCAGACTCACCTAGTGTGTTTTATTTCCCAGGCTGTGGCTCTGAGCGTCTTTATTCGCAAATTGGTCTAGCAACAGTCGCCCTTCTATACCATCAAGGCGTTAAAGTGGTTCTACCACCTAGTTACTTGTGTTGTGGCTATCCGCAAAAAGCTGCTGGCTTAGATGATAAAAGTAATGCTATTTCAACGGACAATCGCGTTTTATTCCACCGCATGGCAAATACCTTAAATTACTTAGATATTAAGCATGTACTCACCTCATGTGGCACATGCATTGATCAGCTTATGACTTATGAACTCGGTGATATTTTTAAAGACTCTAGTTTAACGGATATTCACGAATATCTATTAGAGCAAGATGTCACACTTGATGCTACAGGTGAACAATACCTTTACCATGCGCCTTGTCATGATCCGATTAAATCAGAAAATTCTAGCAATCTCATCTCTAAAATTGTCAATAGTGAGGTCATTAGTAATGACCGCTGTTGTGGTGAGGCAGGTACATTTGCAGTTGCTCGCCCTGATATTGCCAAGCAAGCCAAATATAGAAAAGAGTTAGAAATTAAAAAGGACATTGCGACTATTGAAAAAAGCGACAAGCCTATTAAAATGCTCACCACATGTCCAGCATGTCGCCAAGGTTTATCGCGCTACCAAGGCTCAACCAATATTCAACCTATTTATCCTATTGAACTTATCGCTGAACAAAAGCTAGGTGAAAACTGGCAGAAAGAGTTTATACAATCAGTCAATATTGAAAAAGTCTTGCTATAAAAAAACTTTTAAGCTTGCACGTACACCCAAGCTTGCTTGCCTGATTTAAACCTCCCCATTACTCGCTGATACTCATCAACTTCGTACTTATCTGATTGGGCTAATTCTTCAGTGGTAATTTCGAATACCATGCCTAATATTTCATCTGCAAGATCGCAAGTAACAACTGCTATCGGATGGTGTGTTTCACCACTAAGATCAACCACATGCTGATCTTTAATCTCAACCATTGCTAGCTTATAGCCCAATAACTTATCCGCATGACCTTCCAATTCACGCCCAAAAGTTTCAAATTGAACTTTTTCACTTTGTAATGTTCCATATGAAAATAAAAACTCCATTTTCTAAAGCCTTAAAATCCTAGTTAAAAAAATCATACAAAAAAAGAGCCCTACGAATAGGGCTTTTAATTTTAACAAAATGAACCAATTATGGTCTTAAATACGTAAACCCTTTTAGTTGTAAATGTGATAATTCAGCAACACCACTTGGAACAATATCAGAACTCTCGGCATCATACAAGTGATCACTTACATTGACTTTCTTACCCTTAACAGTGTTAGCGCAAACCTTAAAAGTGACCCCTTGATCCTTTAAACTAGCAATTTTTGCTTGCATTGCATCTGTTGCATTTCCGGTAGGAAACTTGGTATTTTTTGCTTCTTCAGGTAACAATAATAAAGACAATCCCATGCCATGCATTACAACCCTGATATCCATATTTTTTGCACCTACAGCATTAATATGATTCTGAATATTTCTTAATGCGCCACCCTGCCTTTTAGCGTTATCATAATTAACATGATAGGCAACTTTTTGAGTTCCATAGTCTGCCTGAGCACTAACACTAAAACCAAACACCATACCTACCAAAACAAAAGCAGTG
>JAOJBP010000007.1 GCA_028228555.1 Candidatus Thioglobus sp.
TAGCGCCAGACATTAATCTCTCTAGATCGTAAGTAACTGTTTTGTTTTGAATAACGGTAGACATAGCTTCTAAAATTTTATCTGCAGCTTCAACCCAGCCCATATGCCTAAGCATCATTTCTGCAGATAGAATAATAGAGCCTGGATTAACTTTATTTAAACCGGCATATTTTGGTGCTGTTCCGTGGGTTGCTTCAAATACAGCGGTTGTATCTGATAAATTAGCACCAGGTGCAATACCGATACCTCCAACTTGAGCTGCTAATGCATCAGATATGTAATCACCATTTAAATTTAGTGTTGCGATGACTGAGTATTCTTCAGGACGCAATAAGATTTGTTGCAAGAAGGCGTCAGCAATAACATCTTTAACAGTGATAATAGTGCCTGTTGTTGGATTGGTAAATTCACACCATGGTCCATCGCCTATCACTTTAGCACCGAACTCTTCTTGAGCCATCTGATAGCCCCAATCTCTAAAACCACCTTCGGTGAATTTCATGATATTGCCTTTGTGTACAAGCGTGACAGAATCTTTATCGTTATCAATAGCGTATTGAATAGCAGCGCGAACTAAACGATCTGTGCCCTCTTTAGAAACTGGCTTAATACCAATGCCTGAAGTTTCTGGGAAACGAATTTTAGTTGTACCCATTTCATTTTGCAAAAAGTCGATTAGTTTTTTGACTTCTTTTGTACCTTCTTGATATTCAATACCTGCATAAATATCTTCAGAGTTTTCTCTAAAAATTATCATGTCTACTTTCTCAGGAGCTTTAACGGGAGTTGGTGTGCCTGTAAAGTATTGCACAGGACGCTGACAAATAAATAGATCAAGCTCTTGACGAATGGCAACATTTAAAGAGCGCATGCCGCCGCCAACTGGGGTGGTTAATGGCCCTTTAATAGAGACAACAAATTCTTGAATGGCATCAATTGTTTCTTGAGGCAAGTATTCACCATAAATATCACTCGCCTTTTCGCCAGCATAAACATCCATCCATTTAATAGATCTTTCACCATTGTAGGTTTTCTGAATAGTGCTATCAATAACTTTTTTCATCACTGGGGAAACATCACTACCAATACCGTCACCCTCAATATAAGTAATGATTGGATGATTAGGAACTTTGATAGTACCATTTTCAAAAGTAATTTTTTCGCCGTTTTCTGGCACTTGAATATGTTGATAGCTCATTAGTATTTCCGGATATTTTATTAAATAAGTAAGTGTAGTATTTTAGCATCCTCAAGGTTCGAGTAGTATTTTTTGCGAGTATCAATCAATTCAAAACCATATTTTTGATAAAAGTGAATGGCTGATACATTAGAAACTCTAACTTCTAACATGATAGAGCGAACCTTGTTTTTGTCTAAACGTTGCAATAGGTCATCTAATAGCTCCCTACCCAACCCTTTACGCTGAAACTGAGGAGTAATGGCAATCGTTAAAATATCTATAAAATCTATTGAGTTTAAGGTGATCAAATAACCTGCAATTTGATCATCATACGAAATTAATCGCATGCTAACGCTTGAATTTTGAAATGAATCAAGAAATTTTTGCTGACTCCAAGGCGAAGAAAATACGCAATTTTCAATCGCTAAAATTGCCTCTAGATCTTTTTTTGTTGCTTCTCTAAAGGAAGTATTGATAAGCTTTATTATCAGTTTCGTTTTGGTAGAAATATCCTAGATCGTCAAAGCTTTGCTCTAATTGAGCAACATCTTGGGCTTGCAGACCAATTAATACACGGCCAAAATCAGCACCATGATTGCGATAATGAAATAAAGTAATATTCCAATGACTACCCACTTTCTTTAAAAAATCTAGCAAGGCGCCTGGACGCTCTGGAAATTCAAATCGGTATAACACTTCATGCTCGCAGTTACTGCGTCCACCAACCATATATCTAATATGTGTTTTGGCGATAGAATTATCACTCATATCTAGTACATCAAAAGAGTTTGATAAACGATCTAATAGTACTTGTTTTTCATTCAGACCTTCATTGAGTGAAATACCCACAAAGATTCGCGCTTGCTCATTAGAGCCATACCGATAGTTGAATTCAGTAATTGAATGATCTTTCAACATTTCGCAGAATTTTAAAAAGCTGCCTGGTTTTTCATCAATGGTGACCGCAATAATTGCTTCATTGTTCTCACCAATGTCAGCACGCTCTGAAATATAGCGCAATCTATCAAAGTTGACATTTGCGCCAGATACTATTGAAACTAGATTTTCGTTTTTTAAATCATGTGTTTGGAGATATTTTTTAATACCCGCAGTTGATAACGCACCAGCTGGTTCTGAGATAGAACGAACATCTTCATAGATATCTTTAATGGCTGCACAGAGCTCATCATTACTCACTAGAATAACTTCATCGACGAATTGCTTAGCCATTTCAAAGGTTTTTTCACCAATTTGCTTAACCGCAACGCCATCAGCAAAACGACCTACTTCTGGCAAAACTACACGCTCATTATGCTTTAGGGCTTCATATAAAGTTGGAGAGTCTTGTGGCTCAACACCAATGACGCGAATATTTGGTGCGTAATGCTTAAGATAGGTTGCCATACCACCAATTAGACCACCACCCCCTACAGGAATAAATACTTTATCAATCGCTGGTAATTGCTCCAATAGCTCTTTAGCAATAGTTGCTTGGCCTGCCATCACTTCAATATCGTCATATGGGTGGATAAAGACTAAATCTTGTTGTTTTTCAAGTTGTTTGGCATGCTTTAAGGCATCATCATAAACATCGCCATGAAGCACAACCTTGCCGCCCAATTGCTTAACCGCATTAACTTTAATTTTGGGGGTTGATAATGGCATTACAATTAGTGCATTGATGCCTAATTTTGTAGCAGACAAGGCTACTCCTTGAGCATGGTTACCTGCGCTAGCTGTTACAACACCTTTGGCTTTTTGTTCAGATGATAAAGAAGAAATTTTTTGGTATGCACCTCTATTCTTAAAAGCATGAATTGATTGCTCATCTTCACGCTTTAAATAGATATTATTCTTTAGGCGTTTAGAAAGCTGATGCGCATGAGAAAGTGGTGTAACTGTTGCGACATCATAAACACGTGTAGAATTTGCTAATTTAACAATGTTGTGCATGGAGCTCCTGCAAGTAAGCCACATCAACATAACTGGCTTTTGTTTGATTACCTTGAATTAGATTAAACGGCTGATCTGGTTCACCCAAATTACTTAAAATAACAGCAGCGCCTGTAAAATCATGTGTATCAGTATAATCGTTAACCGTAATAATAGTTTCGAGATGAGCATCAGCTGCGGAAACAATACCGTTATGAGAATCTTCAAATGCCAAGCATTGAGATGCTTCAAGATTCATCTGCTCTAAAACATAATGATAAATGTCTCCAGCTGGCTTCAGATTTGGCACCACATCACCTGCGCCGATAACTTCAAACCAATCTAATGCCTCTCTACCTAGCGTACTAATAATCAAAGCATCAACGTTAGCTGGTGTTGTTGTTGTTGCAATAGCTAGACGCAAACCTGCTGCTCGCGCCTCATTAAACAAACGCTCGACACCAGGTCGAAGAGGCATATCGCCCTGCTCCACAATATCAACATATTTTTTTGTTTTAAGTTGATGTAATTTTAAGGCAAAAGCATTTAAATCTTCTATTTCAAAATTAGGTAAATATTTATTGACATAGTGTTTAATTCGCAATTGACCGCCGGTCACATTTAACAATTCATGGTAAAGTTCATTGGACCAATTCCAATCAAGGTCCAATTCTTTGAAAGCTAAATTAAAAGCGACCAAATGCCCATCTCTTTCAGTGTTAGCAAGGGTTCCATCAACGTCAAAAATTAATGCTTCTAAAGTCATGATGCTTTTGTAGTTAAATATATGAGAAATAAATTGCTATTTTAAGACACTTTAGGTATAAAGATATTTTTTTTGAATTAATCTTAAATTTATGTCGCAGACAGACTATCAAGATATCCCACATTACGTATCTAAAAAAGGTGAAGAATTTATGAGTCAAGCTCAGCTTGATCATTTCATCAACAAGTTAAATATTTGGAGAAACCAATTAGTAAGTGATGCGGAATCAACTATTAGCCATATTCAAAAAGATTCAACGCAAGTAGCTGATATTAATGATCGTGCAACACTTGAAGAAGAATTTGCATTGGAGCTCAGAACAAGAGACCGTGAACGTAAATTAATCGGAAAAATCGATAAAACTTTACATATTATTGAGATGGGTGATTACGGCTATTGTAAAACTTGTGGTGCTGAAATTTCACTGGTTCGTCTAGAGGCACGTCCTACTGCAAATGAGTGCATTGATTGCAAAACAATCTCTGAGAAGAAAGAAGTTTAATCAAACGTTAATCAAAAGTGCTTGTAAGATTTGCACTTTTGATTAAACCCACCTAAGCGCTCAAGTCCTAATTCTTGGGTAATCATTCCGATAGGTGTTAGCTTTACGTTTAAATCTTTTGATAATTGTTCAACCTGTTTGATTTTATTTTGCGCTACTGTAAAGCATAACTGATAATCATCACCTCCCGCAAGCACTAAACACCAATCTTGGCTCTGTTGAGTATAGGTCTGAACCTCATTACTTAGTGGTATATCAACTAAATTAATACGCGCACCTAGGTTTGATCGCTTAAGAATATGGCCAAGATCTTGCTCTAAACCATCTGATATATCAATACAGGCATTAGCAACTCCAACTAATGAATGACCAAGTTTTATTTGCGGATCGGGTGTGTTAAAGCTTTTTAAAAGTGATTCACTCGGGCGAATATTTTGCTGAATTTGCTGCCAAGCAAGCGCAGCATCTCCTAATGTATTAGAAACAAAGATGGTATCTCCTACTTGAGCAGATGACCTCAATAAAGCCTCACCCTTTTTTACTATGCCAGTGACATTAATAGTAATACTTAGCACTCCTTTAGTCGTGTCACCACCCACCAAAGTAATATGATGAAGATCGGCCAATGCTTTAAGCGAGCTAGAGAAATCATTGAGCCAGTTTTCGTCGAGTTCAGGAAATGTTAGCGCCAACGTAAAATATTGAGGGGTTGCACCCATGGCGGCCAAATCACTTAAATTAACTGCTAGAGCTTTATGAGCAATATCACTGGCAGAAGTATTCTTAGGAAAATGCACGCCTTCGATTAATGTATCGACGCTAGTTGCTATTTGATATTGACTGTCAATTAAAATTAGGGCGCAATCATCACCAACCCCTAATAGGTTAGTATCTTCAATGTTCCAATTGAAATATTTTTCAATTAGATCAAACTCATTCATTGCGGATGTTTTTGAGTAAATTTTTGTTCTACCTCACCACGACCTGCATTAAACATAGAGCCAGACCCTAGCACGGCAGAAACAAGCACAGCAAAAAATAATGGCACAGTGCCTAGTAATGTAAAAATTGAGCCAGTAATACTAGTGCCATCCATACTACTGACACCGTTATCGCCAATAGTTATTCCAAGCAATGTGATTAAAATATAAAACACATAAGCGCTGATCAGAATCTTATAGCGATTAAGCGACATTTGCCAATGCAGGTACACCAAATAAGCATCGTTTTTCTTAGCTTTTTTGGTTCGTAGATAGGTATAAAAAATGATACTCATAGAGATAACAATCGTTATCCCAATGGCAACATTCATACTAGTATTAAGTAACTTTATCAGCCCCAATGTACCAATAATGTGAATTAGGATAGTGTTGATAGTAAAGAGTTCGTGAGCAGCTTTAGCACGCTTACGGTCTTGTTCAGTTGCATCAATTTTAATAATCATAGCGATTATTTTACACCATATAAAATCAAGGCCTAAGCCTCGAGAAGTTATTACATATAGGCGTTTTCTTTTTGAGTGTGGTCAGTTACATCGCGCACGGATTTAATCTCTGGGAAAAGATTCCTAAGTTGGGTTTCAACACCCTGTTCTAAAGTTGCTTTTACTGACGAACAACCTTGGCAACCTCCACCGAAATTAAGAATCACATCCTTGTCTTTAGTAATTTCAACCAAATCAACAAAACCACCATGTGATGCAAGTCCTGGGCTGATTTCAGCTGCCAAAACATATTTAATTCTCTCTTCCAGGGGTGCATCGTCTTTTGGCTCTTCGCCTTTAGCATTAGGCGCAGTAATAGTCAGTTTTTTTCCGGTACCTTCGTCTTTTAAAGCTACCTCTGATCCTTTTAAATAAGGAAAGTTAGCTTTATCAATGTAGGATAAAAATCCTTTATATTCAAACTTTTCATAGCCTGGCGTTAGATCTTTTGGATGGCAAAAATTAAATGACACAGTTGCAGCTGGTGTTCCGGCACGCGTTACATCGACCTTAAGGCCTAATTCTTGGTCATCTTGCTGAGAAAATAGATCCGCAACATACGCTTGGGCTTCATCCGAAATACTAAACATGGCTATCCTTTATTAAAAATTATATTATCGATCAAACGAGTTGATCCTAAAAATACAGAACATAATATCGCAATTTTGTTGGTATTGTCTGCAATAGATTTAAGGGTATTAGCATCAAGCACTGATAAATACTCTATTTTAAAATGCTGTTCCAAGGCTCTATTTGAATTTAGCCTAGCTTGTTCTATCTCTTTATCTTGTAAAATTTCTTTTTTTAAATCTTTTAAAACTTTATATAGATTGGTTGCAAGATCTCTTTCATCCATTGATAAATATTGATTTCTAGTACTCATGGCAAGCCCATTTTTTTCACGAACAATATCACCCGATAGAATCTTGATAGGGAGTGCTAATGCTTTAACCATTTGCTCAATAACCAATAATTGTTGGTAATCTTTCTGGCCAAAAATAGCCACGTCAGGTTTGGTAATTTTAAACAGGCAATTCACTACTTGAACCACTCCATCAAAATGACCAGGGCGAGAATTGCCACACAACCCTTGAGATAAACTTCCAGCTTTTAAAGGACTCTTAAAGCCGTCTGGATAGATTTGTTTTTTGTCTGGCGTAAAGACCGCATCAACTGCACAAGCTTCTAACTCGGATAGATCTTGATCCAAGGTTTTTGGATAGTTTTCAAAGTCTTCATGCTCACCAAATTGCGTTGGATTGACAAAAATACTAACAATAACTTTGTCGGCATTTTCTTTAGCCTGATGAACTAAAGATAAGTGGCCAGCATGCAAGCCTCCCATGGTTGGCACCAAAGCGATTGTTTTTCCTTGAGATTTCCATATCGAAACCACCTCAGCTATTTGCTTATTATTTGAACAAACTTTCATTAATAGCTATACTCATCGCTGGGGAAGGTTTGATTTTTAACTGAGTCAACAAAGTCTTTTACTGCAGATTCAATTGAGTCATTACCAGTCAAAAAGTTTTTGACAAATTTAGGCAAATACCCTGTGTTAATTCCAAGCATATCGTAACTAACTAATACCTGCCCATCGCAGTCAACTCCTGCACCAATGCCGATCGTTGGAATGGAAATCGACTGACTAATCTTACTGGCAAGCTTTGCGGGCACACATTCAATTACGATCGCTTTAACCCCCCAAGATTCAAGCAATTTGGCATCTTTTAAAATACGCTGTGCACTCTGTTCATCTTTGCCTTGAACCTTGTAGCCACCCATTTCAATTACAGATTGCGGTTGTAATCCTAAATGACCACATATGGGAATGTTATTAGCCTGCAAGAGCTTAAAAGAAGCCTCATGCTCTGACCCACCTTCAAATTTTATCATGTGTGCACCAGTACTCATTAAGCGCTCAGCATTTTTTAGAGTTTGCTCAGGATTGGTATAGCTTTGATACGGCATATCACCAATCAACAAGGCATTTTGAATCCCCTTTGCAGCTGCTTGAGTATGGTAAATCATATCTTGCATGGTAACATTTAATGTATTTTGCGCCCCTTGAATCACATTACCTAACGAATCACCTACCAAAATTACATCCACACCACACTCGTCAAATAGCTTGGAAAATGAGGAATCGTAAGCGGTTAAACAAGTAATCTTTTCACCGCTTTCTTTAAAAGATTGTAGTTGAGTAAGTGTCATAATTTTGTTAATTTAAACTCGCCTAATTCCTCAATAAGATCTTGAATAGGGCCTAATACCGGTACTTTTAGATCATCTTCAAGTTCAGCCAATGGAATAAGAACAAAAGCTCTATTCATCATTTCAGGGTGCGGGATAATTAATTGTTTAGAGGCGACCACTTGAACGCCATAAATAATAATATCTAAATCAATAGTTCTAGCGCCCCATTTTTTTTCACGCACTCGGTGTTGTTTGGTTTCAATATCTTGACAAACATAGAGCAATTCTAACGGCGTGAGGTGTGTGTCAACTTGAGCAATCGCGTTAATATAATCAGGCTGTTTTGAATCATCCACTGGTGGTGATTGATACAAGCTAGAAAGATTAACTACTTGTACATCTTTAGTTGCATGCAACGCCATAACTGCGGTTTTGATTTGTTGCTTTGGCTCATTAAGGTTCGAGCCTAGCCCAATATAAGCTAACAATGGATTAAAGTTCCGACATGTTCGCCAGCACCTAATTTTATTAAGACATCAGGGTGTCTGCCAGAAGCAATAACCGTATTGGTATTTGAATGGGAAGCTTTTCTAGCAGCCAATACTTTGGTATACATCCCGCCAGAACCTAATGAACCGCCCGTTCTACCTGCTACTTTTTCTAATTTTTCATCATCAACCTGAATTTTTGAAATCAGTTCAGCATCAGAATTTTGCCTAGGGTCGGCGCTATAAAGGCCGCCCTGGTCTGTCAAAATAACCAATTGAGTTGCACCTACTAAATTAGCCACCAGTGCTGCTAAGGTATCATTATCACCAAATTTAATTTCTTCAGTGGCAACCGTATCATTCTCATTAACAATTGGTACTGTATTTAGTTCAAGTAGTGCATTTAAGGTTGCTGAAATATTGTCACTCTGCAGAGTGTCAGCTAGATTGTCATGAGTTAACAGCACTTGAGCTGTATGGATTGTGTGCTTTGCAAATAAAGATTCATAGGTTTGCACTAAGCCCATTTGCCCAACGGCAGCAGCAGCTTGAAGCTGATGAATACTCTCTGGTCGACTCGACCAACCTAAGCGCTTCATACCTTCTGCAATGGCGCCACTAGAAACTAAAATCACTTCAATTCCTTGATTTCTTAATTGTACAATCTGCTCAACCCAAGAGCTAATGGCGCTAACGTCTAACCCTTGTCCATCATTGGTTAAGAGTGCCGATCCAATCTTAACTACCCACCTTTGTTTATTCATTGTTATTATTTTTAACTAGCATGAACAAGCCTTTGACTAAGTCTTTACAGCCCAGGCCGTTTAATGCTGAAATATTATAAAATTCACCCTTGTAGCCAATGTCTTTTAACAAAGTCTTAACTACTTCATCACGATCATCTTCAGGTAACAAATCCATTTTATTGACTGCAAGCATTCTCGGCTTGTCAGCTAATTCTGGATCATATTTTCTTAACTCTTTTTCAATAGTTAAAAAGTTTTTAGCAGGATCTGATGCATCTGCTGGCAAAATATCAACCACATGCAGTAAAGCTTTAGAGCGAGATAAATGCTTTAAAAATTCAAAGCCCAGGCCAACACCTTCACTCGCATCTTCGATTAAGCCAGGGATATCAGCCATCACAATATGTTCATCATAATAAGAGACCACGCCTAATGATGGGTGCAGTGTTGTAAATGGATAGTCGGCTACTTTAGGACGTGCACTGGATATCTGGCGAATCAAACTTGATTTTCCTGCATTAGGCATTCCAAGTAATCCAATATCAGCCATCACATTCATTTCTAGGCCAATTTCACGTATTTCGCCCAGTGAGCCTGTTGTGGTTTTACGTGGTGCACGATTAATGCTAGATTTAAAACGTGTATTACCCAAGCCATGAAAACCACCCTTGGCAACCAAAACAATCTGCTCATGCTCAATCATTTCACCAATCAGCTCATCTGTTTCTAAATCGTAAATTTTGGTGCCTAATGGAATTTCAACTGTTAGATGGTCCGCAGATTTTCCACGTTTATTTTGGCCCGCTCCAGGTTGGCCATTTTTTGCTCTAAATAAACGATTAAAGCGAAACTCGCTCAGCGTGTTTAAACTCTCCTGGCCACGGAAATATATGTGCCCGCCATCACCTCCATCACCGCCATCTGGTCCGCCATCTGGGATATATTTCTCTCGACGAAAACTCAAACAACCGCCACCACCTTTTCCAGCTTCAATACGAATACTGGCAGAATCAACAAACTTCATAAAAAACCGCTAAAATACAATAAAGCTATTATACCACCGACAAATGAATCGAACCCTATACAGCCTAGTTGGATATTTATTATTACCCATTTTAATTATTCGATTATTTGTGAAATCCATCAAGGCACCAAACTACAGAAAAAGAGTATTGGAAAGACTCGGATATATCCCAAAAATATCCACACCTAATATCTGGATCCATTGCGTATCAGTTGGTGAATTTAGAGCTTCAATCTCCCTAATTGATGCACTGATTAAACAACATACGGCTCATCGAATATTGGTAAGCACCACGACACCAACAGGCTCAGATGCACTAAAACAACACTATGGCAACAAAGTGCTGCACTTGTATTTCCCATTTGACTTAGGCTTTATTGTTAAACGCTATATTAATAAAATAAAACCTGATTTATGTATTTTGATGGAGACTGAAATATGGCCTAATTTAATTAACGCCTTAAAACAAAAACAGATACCAAGCATTTTAATCAATGCCAGAATGTCTGAACGCTCACTTAAAAAATATCAAAAATTTGCTCCCAAACTGGTTAACGAAACACTTAATAACTTAAGTCTTATTGCAACACAAAACCAAAACTCAGCCAATCGATTTATTCTTCTTGGCGCGCAAAAAGAAAAAGTAGTTAATGCTGGTAATATCAAATTTGACCTAAACCCCCAAGCAGACATACTAACCATTAATGCGCTTAATAAAATTACAAATGACAGGCCAGTGGTAACGTTTGCGAGCACCCATGAAGGAGAAGAGCGCCAGATTATCGATAGCTTCCTAAAATATCAGGATAGCATTGATGCGCTTTTAATTATTGTTCCAAGACACCCAGAGCGTTTTAATGAGGTGGAAAAATTAGTAACCCACTCTAATTTAACCATTGCTCGTCGATCAAGATTAAAGTCAACCACGAGTACACAATTTCTATTAGGTGACTCTATGGGTGAAATGATGAGCTATTTTGAAATTAGCGATATCGTGTTTATGGGTGGCAGTTTAAATGCTACAGGTGGGCACAATATGCTTGAACCAGCAGCACTTTCAAAGCCTATTATTTTTGGTCCAACTGTGTTTAATTTTGCCGAAATATCTTCTGAGCTACTCAACAATCAGGGTGCAATTCAGGTGCAAAATTCTGATCAGCTATTGACAGAAATCATCCAGCTATTATCCGATCAGCAAAAATCTAGTCAGCTTGGTAAAAACGCAAATCAGTACTTTAAATCAAAACAAGGAGCTGTGAACAATCTAGCCAATCAAATCAACTTATTGCTAAACCAAAAAAAATAACTATTAATTTAAATTTTTTCTAACGAAGTCGGCAGTTCTTTGGATGGCATCTTTTGCTGCCAAATCATCTGCAAACGTTCTCACATGTATCGGTCTAAATTCAAACCCACGGCCAACGCCTGGATAAATAAACAACTGCGCGTCCACCCCTCTACCTTGTAATTCTTCTATGCCGGCCATAATCGGGCGAATTCTTTGATATTGATCGTGCTCACCAACAAAAACCAAAGTGGGCACATTAAGCGTGTTGAGCTCTGGTGCGTATTGATATATCTGCTTAACTTCTGGTGCATTTGGATCTTGCCAGTGCGGATAATATGATACATAACAAGCAACCTGGTCCTGCTTTTGATGTTTAACCAACGCCCTTAATGCCATGTAACCACCTCGAGTATGAGAAACAGTGCACGCTCTGTCTCCCAAAATATCGGTTCGCTGTAGTAAAGTATCGATACCTTTTGCCACATGTTCGTCGTAAATATATTTATGCTCAACAGGAAAATTAGATGTCATATAAGTACCAAACATATCTGGTGCTAGTACAATAAATCCTCTAGCTGCCAAACGCTTAATACTTGGCAAAGTCCAACTATCAAGACCTCTACGTCCATGCTGAAATAACACAGGCAAATATTTACCTGGTTTTGTTGGTTTAAATATATAAGCTTCAACCTCAACATCGCCATCCATATAAGTTACGCTCTGCATAGACACTTTATGATTTTGTGGCTCTGGTAATTGACCTTCTTTCCACCAGGCATCGTCCCACCAACGCTTTTCTTTATCTTGCGGATATTGAATATCAATCCAAGGTTTGGAAGGATGCGGCGCAGCGACAACCCAACTGGAAAAGATAACACCTAAGATCGTTAAACTTAATACCACTTTTTTTAAACTATCCATTTTCATTACCCCAATGACGCTGCATCTCATAAAACAAAAAAGAAGCAGTCCAAGTAATCAGTACAAAACCAACTAGAGCTTCCATGCCAACTAATAAACGAATAGAGCCTATAGGCTGAATATCACCAAAGCCAAGCGTGGAGAAATTGGTCAATGAAAAATAGATGCTATCCATAAGTGAACCATCATAATTACCTTGTATTTCACCCCACATCTTATCTTTGCTCATTAAAAAATAAGCCAGTGCAAAGAGCCATATCTCAACCATATGAGCAATTAGCGCAATAAACACCACGAATACAATTCTAAATCGATGTTTAATATGGGCTTTAGGCACCAGCTTAGTGGCACGGTACAAAAATTCATAATGAATTAGGACACTCAGAGTAACGATAATGATGTTAATTAATGTTGCAAGCCACATAGATAAAATCTTTATAATTAAAGTAACTAATTTTACTTAAAAAATTTAGGAAATAATCGAAATGGGCTGTTGCAACAAAAAAATCAATGAAAAGCCTTTATGCTACTGCTTTAATATCAGTGAAAATGCCTATCTAGAGGCACTAAAAGTTGGAAAAGGCAGTGTTTTAAAGGATTTTGTGATATTTCAGACCAAAAACAACTACTGCAACTGTGAAAACCTTAATCCTTCTAAGCAATGCTGCCTAAAAGCCTTTAAACAAATAGAAATTTCGCAAAAAATGAAAACGAACGCTTAAGCGTCCTCTTTCATATAAATTTCACTGTCATTCGCCAAAAACTCAGCCGATTTGAGATCCATTTCCACTTGAATGGCATTAATCTTAGCAATTTCTGCTGCATCCATGGTTTTAATTTCTTGAGTAATTTTCATAGAGCAAAACTTCGGGCCACACATTGAGCAAAAGTGTGACGTCTTAGCTGCTTGCTTAGGCATGGTTTCATCGTGATATTTACGAGCTGTATCTGGGTCTAAACCTAGATTAAACTGATCTTCCCATCTAAATTCAAAACGTGCCTTAGATAAAGCGTTGTCGCGAATTTGAGCACCTGGATGGCCTTTGGCCAAATCAGCAGCGTGTGCTGCAATTTTGTAAGCAATAATGCCTTCTTTTACATCATCTTGATTTGGTAAGCCTAAATGCTCCTTAGGTGTCACGTAACAAAGCATAGCACAGCCATACCAGCCGATTTGTGCAGCACCAATGGCTGAAGTAATATGATCATAACCTGGAGCAATATCCGTCGTTAATGGGCCTAATGTATAAAACGGCGCTTCACCACATTCGTCAAGCTGCTTTTCCATGTTTTCTTTAATCATTTGCATTGGAACGTGTCCAGGGCCCTCGATAAAAGTTTGAACATCATGCTTCCAGGCAACTTTTGTCAACTCGCCTAGGGTTTCAAGCTCACCAAATTGTGCTGCATCATTTGCATCAGCAATACAACCTGGGCGCAGACCATCACCCAATGAAAAAGTAACATCGTACTTTTTCATAATTTTACAAATATCTTCAAAATGAGTATAAATAAAGCTTTCTGTATGATGCGCTAAGCACCATTTGGCCATAATAGAGCCACCACGAGACACAATGCCTGTAATACGATCAATCGTCAAAGGAACATGCTTTAAACGAACACCTGCGTGAATCGTGAAATAATCAACACCCTGCTCAGCTTGCTCAATTAGCGTATCTCTAAATACCTCCCAAGTTAGATCTTCAACCACACCATTAACTTTTTCTAAAGCTTGATAAATAGGCACTGTACCGATTGGAACTGGAGAGTTTCTAATAATCCATTCGCGAGTTTCATGAATATTTTTACCCGTTGAAAGATCCATAATTGTATCTGCCCCCCAACGAATTCCCCAAACCATTTTGTCTACTTCTTCTTCAATGCTTGAGCCCAATGCTGAATTACCAATGTTGCCATTAATTTTCACCATAAAATTACGGCCAATAATCATCGGCTCAGTCTCAGGGTGGTTAATATTTGCAGGAATAACGGCGCGTCCACGTGCCACTTCACTACGAACAAATTCTGCAGTGATCAGCTCAGGAATTTCAGCACCAAAGCTTTCACCTTTCTGCTGACCAATTTGATCTTTATAATCTTGCCATTTACAATTTTCACGAATGGCAATATATTCCATTTCTGGTGTGATAATACCTTGTCTCGCATAATGCATTTGAGTAACGTTCTTTCCGTCTTTCGCGCATTTAGGTGTTTTTAAAAATTCAAATCGTAGTGTATCTAGTTCAGCATTATCTAAACGTTCATTTGAGAAAACTGAACTCATACCTTCAAGCATTTGCACATCTTCTCTTTCATCGATCCAGTTATCACGAATACTATCTAAACCCTTACGTAAATCGATTTTCACATTGCTATCTGTATAAACACCTGAGGTGTCATAGACATGGATAGGATCATTCTTTTCAGCTAACTCGCCAATAGTTTCTGTGAGTGTGATTTCACGCATTGGCACTTGAATATCTTTTCGTGAGCCTTGTACATAAATCTTATTTGAATTAGGAAAAGGTTTAATAAACGCCTCTTTGACGCTTGACATACTGGTTAAGGTTTCGCTTGATTGATTCATTGTTGTATAATCGGTTAAATTATTAGAAATGTTAAATAAGAATGCCAATTTTAACCCATAGACCGCGTCGTTTGAGAAAACACACGCATACCCGTGAATTAATACGTGAAAACACATTAACAACGGACGATTTAATCTTCCCAATCTTTGTCATTGAAGGTGAAAACAAGCGTGAAAGCATTGATTCTTTGCCTGATATCGAGCGCATGAGTATTGATCAATTACTAATTGAAGCTCAAGAATTAGTTGATTTAGGCATTCGTGCAGTAGCTTTGTTTCCAGTCGTGGCTAATGACAAAAAAACCCTAGATGCTCAAGAGGCATTTAATCCTGATGCCCTTGCACAAAGAGCTGTACGCGCATTAAAACAAAAATTTTCTGAGCTTGCTGTGATTACTGATGTTGCTCTTGATCCTTTCACTACTCATGGTCAAGATGGACTTATTGATGAATCAGGTTATGTTCTTAATGATGAGACCGTTGAAGTACTCGTTAAACAAGCTCTGTCTCATGCGCAAGCTGGAAGTGACATTGTCGCCCCTTCAGATATGATGGATGGGCGTATAGGCGCAATTCGTGATGCCTTAGAAGAAAATGGCTTTATTCATACTAATATTCTGGCTTATTCAGCTAAATATGCTTCTAGCTACTATGGGCCTTTTAGAGATGCAGTCGGCTCTGCTGGCAATCTGGGGAGTTCTAGTAAGGAAACTTATCAAATGGATCCAGCTAATTCTGATGAAGCCATTCGTGAAGTAGGCTTGGATATTGATGAGGGTGCTGACATGGTCATGATTAAGCCTGGACTACCTTACCTTGATATCGTCTATCGAGTGAAACAAACATTTGGTATGCCAACTTTTGCCTATCATGTCAGCGGAGAATATGCACAAATTAAAGCAGCCAGCCAAAATGGTTGGATTGATGAAAAAAAGGTTGTATTAGAAACCTTACTGTCTTTTAAGCGTGCTGGTAGTGATGCAATCTTAACCTATTATGCTAAACAAGCTGCTCAATGGCTTAAATAGTCTTTATTTTTTTATATTAAAATATAATAATATTCTTATATAATTTCTAAAATCATGTATAATAGTGTCTTAATTACACCATTTACATACGAGAACTTATCATGGAAAACAAATCACTTTTTAGCGCCATTGTTCTAGCTTTTGCATTAATTGCAGGCTACTTTTTTTATAGTGAAAAACTAGAGACTTTAGAGCAAGAGACGGCTGAAATAACAAAAGAGTACAATCAAAAACTAAACGCTTTGCAGCCAACTAAAACTGACACTGATACCTCTGACAATGCAGTTCTTGAATCGCTTAATAATCAATTAATAAAAGCACAATCAGCACTTAAGATTTCTCAAGAAAAACTTTCATTAGTGACAAGTAAAACCAGTGTTTTAGGTAATGAAATCTCTCAAATAAGTGACGCAAGAATACAAGTTAAAACGCTTAAAGGCTCTTTGAAATCAGTTGAGAAAAAGCTAGGCATATCTACTGAAAAGCTTAGCTTCCTTCAAGGTGTTTTCGAAACTCAAAACAAAACAACAGTTGAGAAAAATATTGCCAGAATTGAAGAGCTAAAAGAAACTTCTAGTGGTATTGCTATCACTGGATTAATCGTACCTGTAATCGGTGTGGCAACATTAGTTTCTTATACAACTGAAGAGATTAACAACTATTGTGCAAATATTAAAAACACAATTGAGCTTGAAAATCAGGTATTTGGAAAGATCGTTTCTTTAGATAAAGGCATGCAAAAAAGCTATCATAATCAGTGTGAAGTTAGCTTAAAAGATAAAATTAAAAAAGGCTTGAAAAAACTTCAAGCCCAGTAATTTAAGCCTTAAACCACTCGATTATTAATTAGATCTACCACCACTTCTGGTTCTGCCAAAGTGGAAGTATCACCTAAATTATCGTAATCATTTTCCGCAATTTTTCTTAAGATTCGTCTCATAATCTTACCACTTCTTGTTTTCGGCAGTCCTGGTGCAAATTGAATCTTGTCTACACTTGCAATTGGCCCAATTTCACGACGCACTAACTTAACCAGCTCTGTTTTTAGTTCATCTGTTGGTTCTATGCCATTCATCATAGAAACATAAGCATAAACACCTTGTCCTTTGATATCATGCGGATAACCTACAACTGCAGCTTCTGAAACACTTTCATGCAAGACAAGTGCTGACTCGATCTCTGCTGTGCCTAAACGATGGCCTGAAATATTCAATACATCATCTACTCGTCCAGTGATCCAGTAGTAGCCGTCACTGTCACGCTTAACGCCATCACCAGCAAAATACTTACCTTTGAAAGTTGAGAAGTAAGCTTCCATAAAACGCTCATGATTATTGTAAAGTGTGCGCATTTGCCCTGGCCACGATCTAGCTAGCACCAAAATGCCTTCCGCTTCACCGTCAAGGATATCGCCTTTTTCATTAACTACTTGCGGCTCAATACCAAAGAAAGGCTTACTTGCTGATCCTGGCTTTAAAGCGGTTGCATAAGGTAATGGTAAAATCATATGACCACCTGTTTCTGTTTGCCACCAAGTGTCAACTACTGGACATCTAGACTGACCAACAGTGCGGTAATACCACTCCCAAGCTTCTGGGTTGATTGGCTCACCAACGGTACCTAAAATACGCAAACTAGAACGATCAGTTTTTTCAACAAATTCATTACCAGCACCCATTAATGAGCGAATTGCTGTCGGTGCTGTATAAAAAGTATTAACTTGATGCTTGTCAATGACTTGCCAAAAGCGCGAAGCATCTGGATAAGTTGGTATACCTTCAAACATTAGTGTTGTACCACCGTTAGCCAATGGCCCATAAACAATATATGAGTGACCTGTTACCCAACCAACATCCGCTGTACACCAGTAAATATCGCCCTCTTGATAATCAAATGCGTATTTATGCGTCATGGCTGCATACAATAAATAGCCGCCTGAAGTATGTACAACACCCTTTGGCTTACCAGTAGAGCCAGATGTATAAAGAATAAATAATGGCGTTTCAGCATCAAATGATTCGCAAGGACATTCACTTGCAACATCTGCTACTAAATCATGGTACCAAACATCTTTATCACCCCATGTAACCTCGCCTTTAGTATTTTGGACAACAACGACTTTAGTAACACAATCACACCCTTCGATTGCAAGATCAACATTAGCCTTAAGTGCCGTAGATCTTCCACCACGTAAACCCTCATCAGCGGTAATAATAACCTTACATTCAGAATCAAGAATTCTATCTTTCAATGCTTCAGGTGAAAATCCACCAAATACGACTGAATGAATAGCGCCAATTCGAGCACATGCCAGCATAGCATAAGCAGACTCCAAAATCATTGGCATATAGATGCAAACTCGATCACCCTTTTTAACGCCTAAATTCTTTAAACCATTAGAAAGCTTTGCAACTTCATCATGTAGCTGCTGGTAAGTTACCTTTTGACTAACACTAGGGTCGTCACCCTCCCAGATGATTGCTGTTTGCTTAGCTCTTTTTGGAAGATGTCTATCTATACAGTTATAAGCAACATTTAATTCACCGCCCTTAAACCATTCGATTTTTCCTTGCGTGTAATCTACATTGGATACTTCATTCCAATCTTTATCCCAATTTAGGAATTCTTTGGCTTGAGTAGCCCAAAATTCATCTGAATTATTAATAGAATCATCATACATTGACTCATACTTTTTTTCATCACAAATAGGCGTTTTTACTGGCTGGATAACTGGATACATAGTAATAGGTTATTTAAGAAATATGAATTAATAATACCTAATAATTAATTTTCAAAAAAAGTATTTTTTTAAATTAAGTCATCTAATTTAATTGAATTAGAGTCTCCCATGTGGCTAACTTGGGCTAAAAATAACTCAGCAGTTGAAATGGCATCTTGCATAGCATTATGCGCTTTATATCTTGGTAAGTTATACCGCTCTCTCAAAGAAAATAATCTTAAACTGTTAGGTCGAACATAACCCTGAGTATTCATCATTTTAATATTTTCAATTTTCAGTGTGTCTATCATTATTATTGGCAGATGATTTATTTGGTATAACTTTTGGCAGGCACAATTAATAAATCTTTTTTCAATTTTATCAAAATGAACAATCAAGACTCTATTGCGCATCTCAATAAAAAGCTGCTCCATTGCATATTTTAGGCCAACACCTTGGCTTAAATCATCATCTGTTAATTGATGAATACTGACATTTTCTTCCGTTAAAGATTGCTTAGGATTAATTAACAAATGTCTACTGGAGGCGGCTAATAAATGTAAATTTTTAATAACTGTATAACCCATGCTAATAATTTTTTCTTTAGAAGGGTTTAATCCTGTTGTTTCAAAATCAAGCACTAAAAACTCAATATCTTGAATGCGTGTTTTTTTGTGAATCAAGGGTTTGCGTAAATATTGAGTAAGCGCTGGTGATAAATTAGGCTTCAATAATAAGAATTTTTGGTAATACTTAGGCAAAAAGTAAGAGACCAATTTATTCATAATATGGATGTTTGATACTGAGAACTCATGGCTGACTGCATATTAGAAACAATACCAAATGCATCTTTTAAATGCTTTTGATCTAAAGAAGATATTTTTTTTGTTGGAACGAAATTATTGGCAGTATTACCACTCTTTATTTGTCTTGACTGATGCTCGATTCTAACCAAATTGATAAACTTATAAGCCTCAATTAAATCACTAGAGCCTGAACGACTTAAGGCTTTAATATCCATCAACTCTCTTAGCCTATCTTGCGTATTAACTACTCTAATTCCCTTTGATAAAGCATAAACACGAGCAAAATCAACAATCGGAACAACGCCTTTCTTTTTTAAATCCAGTGTTTTTTTGTCAGCACCATGATGATCTACAATAAAATTTCTAAAAAATCCTAAAGGTGGTACGTAATGCTCAGCATTGTGAGCCATGTGAGATTGAAAGATGGTGTTTTTTCGTGTCTTATTTAAAACATCTGGTAATAACTCATCTAACAGTTCAGAAGTGCCATAAATACATTTTAGGTCAAAGAAAATACTGGAATACATCAGCGCCTTTGGATCTGGACTCAAAATCCAGCTGTTAAAATAAGAACGCCAAACAGAAACACGTTGCCTCCATTTTGGATTGGTCGCCATAACATCACCAGGGCAATAAATATAGCCACACTCGTTTAAACCATCACATACATAGTGAGTTAATTTTGAAAAATATTCTCCATGTAATTTATCATCATAATCATCAGATAAAATCAATAAATTATCTTGGTCAGTATGTGCGATTTGCTCAGATCTTGCTTGAGAGCCTGCAACTACCCATGCATAAGGAACTGGCGGGGACCCTAATAAATCTTCAGCCTGTTTTAATAGCTGCTGATTAATGGATCGACCGACTGAGCTAATGGAATAAGTGATGTCATGCTCATCCATATTAGATTCAAAACTATGCTGTAATAAGAGTGGCACCTGCTCCGATATCTTTTTCAAATCTTCAACTGTCTTAGACACTAGCACTTCATTGATCAAAAAAACGACATTATGACTTTGTTTTCTCAAAAGATCTGCTGCGGTAATCATGCCGACCACCTGGTTATTTTTAAGAATTGGTAGATGCCTGATATGAGAATTAGCCATTAACAACATAGCCTCAACACCACTTTTGTAATGTGCAATTGAGATTGGGTTGATTGTCATAATATCACTAACTGGCGAGGATACATCTAACCCGGAAGCGGCTACTTTGGTACAAAAAGCTCTGTCAGTCACGATACCACTCAACATATTGTTCTCTGTCACCACCACAGATGTCACATTCTTGCTACTCATTAACTTAGCAACATCACGAATACTCGTACTAGGATCAATCAGATAAGCATCGTTCGCTCTCGACATGGAAAGTACAGAATTATTTAGTAGGCTATTTTGCTTAGTGATATTTTGAACCTTGATACTAGACTCTAATCCGGCATCAATGAAAAAATGATGCACGCTACTCTGATCTGAAAATAGCTCGAAAAATAACTTTTTTGGGATTTTGTAATACAAAGTGTCTTCTTGACAACTATGTGAATACAACACCAATTGAGAGTTATAACCAAGCCATTGTCTTTCACCCAAGATAGAGAATAATTGCTCATTCTCATCCTCGATCAGAATAGCACCCTTACGCACCAGATATAAAAAATCTGGTTTAAGGGTTAAGATATATTTTCTTTTTCTATAGCCTATTTGTATTTCGTTAACTAAAGATTCAAGCTGTGAAGTAGTAGCACTATCGAGAGGTAGTGTTGATTTAAGAAAATCAATAATTTCTAAATCTTCAATATCCATTATCTAATAATCTTTATCCTGATAAGTAAAAATAGCTGGCACTTCAGCTCTAAAGATAATACCATTAACAGAAACAGCAAGTTGCAAGTAGTCAGATCTTTTGACATTGACCAAAGAGCTTTCCCAGATCTTGTTACCTATTTGCACTAATCTCATAGATTCTGGCTGAGAATACCCTCCTTTTTCACTCGCAACTGCAAAGATAACCCCTTCTAGTGGCGTTTCTGTTTTTAAGCGAAAGTGATTATCTCCATATAGTTGACTATCAGAAGTAATTAACAACTCCAAGTCGCCATTCACCAGATCACAATGGCCACTTTCCCAGCGACAATTAGGCTTAGCAAGCATTTTGTACAATTGGCCATCTATGGCTTTATGAGGCACCTCAGCCACATAATAGTCGACAGCAAAATAACTGATAATTGCCAATATAGGTGCAACGATCATTGAAGTAATAACGTGTTTATTCTTAAAAAACATAATTCCTTTATTTTAAATAAAAAAACACCCGGCATTGCCGGGTGTCAAAGTAAAAAACTTAAAAAGTTTTTTTAGTTAGATGATGGAACACGAATGTTCTCAACCATCTGTACAACCTCTGCAGGTACTTTAGCTGTTCGACTCATTACAATGAATGCTACTGCGAAGTTAACTACCGCACCAATAGCACCAAATGCATTAGGCTCAATACCTAAGAACCAGTTTGGATCCATGTCACCTAAGAAAGATGTTGATTGTACAAACATAATGCCTTTGTGTTGGAATACATATAACAATGTAATACCAATACCTGACAACATACCTGCAATCGCACCTTCTTTGTTCATCTTCTTGGAGAAGATACCCATCATTAGTGCAGGGAAGATACTAGAAGCTGCTAGACCAAAGGCAAGCGCAACTGTACCTGCAGCAAAATCCGGAGGATTAAAGCCGTAGTAACCCGCAATTAAGATGGCACCAATCATAGAGATTCTAGAGTATTTAAGCTCTTCCTTCTCTGTGATGTTTGGCTTCCACACACCTTTTAATAAGTCATGTGAAATAGAAGACGCAATGGCTAACAAAAGACCAGCTGCTGTGGATAATGCTGCTGCTAAACCACCGGCTGCAACAATTGCAATCACCCAGTTCGGCAAGCCAGCGATCTCAGGGTTCGCTAGAACCATGATATCTCTATCAACTTTAACCATTTCATTAGTCTTTTTATCGCCTGTATATTGAATCAAGCCATCGTTGTTCTTATCTTCAAACTTCAACAAACCAGTTGTTTCCCAGTTTTTAAACCAAGATGGACGGTCAGCATATGCCAAGTTTTGCTCAGCATTTGGCTGATCAATCGTTTGCATTAAGTTTAATCTTGCCATTGCTGCAACTGCAGGAGCAGTTGTATAAAGTAGCGCAATAAATACCAAAGCCCAACCTGCAGATTCACGTGCAGCTTTCACTGAAGATACTGTGAAGAATCTCATGATAACGTGAGGAAGACCCGCTGTACCAATCATTAGAGACAGTGTGTAAACAAACATGTTAGTTGTGCTTAATCTAGCTTGAGTTGTATACTCAGCAAAACCTAGTTGAGTAACCACTTGATCAAGCTTATCTAATAGGTATGTACCGTCTGCCATTTCACTACCTAAACCTAACTGAGGAATCGGGTTACCTGTCAGCATAAATGAAATAAAGATTGCTGGAATTGTATAAGCAATAATCATGATCACGTATTGTGCAATTTGAGTATATGTAATACCTTTCATACCACCCATGGTAGCGTAAAAAGCAACAATCACCATACCTGACACTAATCCAGTCTCATAATCCACTTCTAGGAATCTTGAGAATGCCACGCCGATACCTTTCATCTGACCAATTACGTAAGTAACTGACGCAATGATTAGACAAATAACCGCAACAACACGCGCAGTCTTTGAATAGTATCTGTCAGAGATAAACTCTGGCACTGTAAATGCTCCATGCTTCCTTAAGTAAGGTGCAAGTAACATTGCTAGCAATACATAACCACCTGTCCAACCCATTAAGAATACTGAACCACCGTATCCATAAAATGCAATTAAACCAGCCATTGAGATAAATGACGCTGCACTCATCCAGTCTGCTGCTGTAGCCATACCATTTGCTACAGGGTGAATACCACCACCAGCAACATAAAACTCCTCAGTTGTGGAGGCTCTTGCCCAGAAAGCAATACCAATATAGAGCGCAAATGTTGCGCCTACAAATAAAAATGTTAATGTTTGTAAATCCATGTATTTCTCCCCTTATTTTTCGTCAACGCCAAATTCTTTGTCGATTTTGCCCATGCTTCTCGCATAGTAAAATACCAAAATTACGAACGTATAAATTGAACCTTGTTGTGCAAACCAAAATCCTAGTTTATAACCGCCCATTCTGACAGTGTTTAGCACATCTACTAGCACAATGCCAAATAGATACGAAACCACAAACCAGATTGCTAAACACTTAACGATCAGTGCAATATTAGCTTTCCAGTAGTTGTTGTTGTTATCACTCATTTAGACTCCCCTCTTTATTAATAAATCAAAATACATGATACACACCTAATCTAGTGAAGGTCAACTATCACCATTCCCTTATATGACTTTTTGGAAAGCCATATAACCGCTTTAAAAAATCATTTAAAAAGAATGAGTTAGCTCTTAATAAATTGAGCTAATTACGGCATTAGAAAATACAATGATTGAATAATGCACACCAAATTATGAAAATTGTAGATTTACGTTTCTCGCATAGAGGATTTAAAAAAATCCAAAAAAAAAATAACGCCTAAGCGTTATTTTTAATAAATCCTTCGGTTAAGAAGATTTGAGATTTTTGTTACCCTACTCTAATTGACAAATATCTGTACCTAGATAGCTAAATATTGATGTCTTAATGCTTCATCATCTAGAACCTCTTGAGCAGTGCCATCAAACACAATCTTACCAGTGTCTAATATAAGCGCCCTATCGGCTAAACGCAACGCAGCTACTGCATTTTGCTCTACAATAATAGTCGTAATACCTAGTTTCTTAATACTAATCAAGATGTCTTCAATTTCATGAACAATAACTGGCGCAAGACCTTCAAATGGCTCATCTAACAATAGCAATTTAACATCGCGTGCTAACGCCCTGGCAACTGCTAACATCTGTTGTTCACCGCCTGACAAAGTAACGCCATCTTGGTCTTTTCTCTCGCCTAATCTTGGAAAATGCTCATAGATACGCTCTATAGACCAACCAATTGGGCCCTCTATTTGCGCTAATTGCAAGTTTTCCTCTACAGTCAATCCGCCAATAATACAGCGATCTTCTGGCACTAATGCAACACCTAATTGTGCCACTTGATAATCTTCCATATTATGTAAAGGCTGGTGATCAAGCCACATCTCTCCATGATTCACCTGAGGATCGGTTGCGCGAGCAATAGATCTAAGAGTTGAAGTCTTTCCAGCACCATTTCTACCTAATAAGGCTAAAATTTCCCCCTCGCGAATATCGAAACTAACACCTTGCACAATGTAACTCTCACCATAGTATGAGTGAAGATCATAACAAGAGAAAAATGCACTATCAGACCCTTGTGAAACAACGGCTTTATATTTATTATCACTCATGATTACCTCCGCCTAAATAAGCTTCTTTTACGATTGGACTTGCTTTGATTTCTTCAGGTGTTCCTGTTGCGATAATTTTACCTCTTGCTAATACAGAAATGGTGTCTGCAACACTGAACACAACATGCATGTCATGCTCAATAATAACCTTAGTCATGCCACCTTCTTTCATCTGCTTTAATAGCTCGATTGTTTGATTGGTGTCATGTCTAGCCATACCTGCAGTTGGTTCATCCAGCAGGAGTAGTTTTGGATGCTGTATTAAGCTCATTGCTAACTCTAGTCTACGCTTATCACCACGTGATAAACTTCCAGAGATGCCGTGCATTTTATCTTGCATACCAATACTAGATAGAACTTCAATAGATTCTTGCATAATATCTTTTTCATCAGCTAGATCTTTAAAAATTTTAAATTTAAAGGCGCCGTCACGTTTTGACAATGCTGGAATCATGACATTTTCTAGCAAAGATAGGTCTGTAAATATTTCCGGTGTTTGGAAAACTCTCGCTAGACCCATTTGATTAATCTCATGAGGTAGCTTACCAACAATATCTTGATTGTCAAACAGTACTTCACCAGTATCGGGTGCTAGTAATCCAATACATACATTTAATAAAGTTGATTTACCTGCACCATTTGGACCAATGATTGCATGAACTTTACCTTTTTCAATATCTAAATTGACGTCAGTTAATGCTTTTAATCCGCCAAAAGTTTTATTGACATTGCTAATTTTTAAAACAGAACTGCTCATTTTATTCGTCCCCTTGTTTTAATTTTTCTTGCTCTTTACTTTTAGTAAACCTGTTCCTAATTTTTTGAAAACCTTCTGTTACCCCACCAGGTAAGAAAATAACAACTATCATAAACATTAGTCCTAGTGTTAAGTGCCAACCTTCGCCGACAAATGGAGTAATAATCACTACCATCGTATCATTTAACCATTGTGGCATAAAGGCAAAAAAACTTTGTAGTACAGATTCATTGATAGCTGAAAAAATATTTTCTAAATATTTAATAATTCCAACACCAAGTAAAGGTCCGTATAAAGTACCTACTCCACCTAAAATAGTCATCAAGACCACTTCGCCAGAAGCCGTCCACTGCATTCTTTCAGCGCCTGCTAATGGATCTGTTACCGCCATTAATGAGCCAGCCAATCCTGCAAACATGCCTGAAATAATAAAAGCAGTGAGTAAATATGGGCGCGTATTGTATCCAGTATATTTCATTCTATGCTGATTAGATTTAATTGCTTTAAGCTTTAAGCCAAAAGGAGAGTTGAATATTTTCAGAGAAATATAAAATGCCAGTATCAGTATCACGGCAGTGAAATAAAACCCTGAATATCCACTCATCGAGACACCAAATACCTCAGTAGAAGGCAACCCCCCTCCTGAAGCCACATCACCAAACAAACGATCAAGTACTCTAGGATCCTCAGCGGCGATTGTTAGACCAGTTTCACCATTAGTAATTGGTGACAATACCGAATAAGCAAGGTTATAAAACATTTGCGCAAAAGCCAATGTCAGTATCGAAAAGTAAATACCTGACCTACGTAAACTAACATAACCCACCAAAGCAGCAATCAAGCCTGCAAATAGCGTACCAAATATGACAGCAGGTATAGCATTCATACTTAACAACTTAAACGACCACACAGCTGTATAAGACCCTACACCTAAGAAGATAGCATGGCCAAATGATAAATATCCTGTTAATCCAAATAGAATGTTATAACCAATAGCAAAAATACCAAATATAGCAAATTTTTGCAGAAGATCTGGATAGCTTGCACCAAGAGGTTCAAGCCATATAGGCATACTAAATACAGCAATAGAGAACACTGTCATAGTAAATAAAACGCTACGTTTTTTTAAATATTCCATGATTTAATCCTCCATTACACCTTTACGTCCCATCAACCCTCGAGGACGTGTTAATAAAATAATCACAGCAACTAAATAAATAATCACTTGATCTATACCTGGTATTAAATTACTCACTACAGTCATAGATGCAAATGATTGCAAAACTCCTAATAAGAAGCCAGCAGCTACCGCACCGCCTAAAGAGCCCATGCCACCAACTACAACCACAACAAAGGAAAGAACTAAGAAGTCCATTCCCATATGATAATCAGGCGGCAATATAGGCGCATACATAACACCCGCAAGCCCAGCAACAACTGCTGCAATACCAAATACAATGGTAAATTTTCGCTGCACATTGATACCCAAAAATCCAACCATTTGTCGATCAAACATTCCCGCTCTCACAACCATACCAAAAGTTGTTAGCTGTAAAAAAGCAAAAACTGAGACAATTATTAAAGCTGAAAAAGCAAGATAAATTAGACGCCACCAAGGATAAATAAGATTATCACTCAGTCCAAGCCAAGTACCGATTGCTGCACTACTAGAGACAACATCAGGCGGCGGCATTGGAATTGGATTCGCACCAAAGAAATGACGAATCACTTCTTGAATCACAATAGCCAAACCAAATGTAACTAATATTTGCTCTGCATGTGAACGCTTATAAAAGTGCCTAATTAAGCCTCTTTCCATAGCCAAACCAATTAACAACATAACGGGTATTGCCATAATAATAGACAATGGCACCGCATAATCTATAATGGCGAGCCCGGTTTCTCCAAACCATATTTCTAAATATGGTTGCTCCTTATAGGCAGTAAAAAAGGTAATGCTTGGATCAATGACTTTAACCGAGATGGTTAAAATCTTTTGAAATGTTACCGCACAAAACGCACCCAGCATAAATAACGCACCATGTGCAAAATTAACCACACCAAGTGTACCAAACACCAATGTCAAGCCAAGTGCAATTAAAGCATAAGCAGCACCCTTGTCTAGACCATTAAGTAATTGTATTAAAACAGCATCCATAATATTTTTCTCTTATTAATTGAACTAAATTTAAAAAAAATGCCAACTACAGTAATGTAATTGGCATTTAAGTTTTTAAATCTAGAGATTTAAACTACGTAAGGACCTAATTCACCACCGAAAATTGAAGCATCGTACTCAACATCAGCACGTGGAACTTCTTTAACAATGTCAAGTAAGTCAAACTGAGTATTTGGATTTTGCTTACCACGAACAACCAATACATCTTTGAAACACTGATGATCTTCAGCGCGATATTCAGTTTCACCATTACCCATACCATCAAATTTAAAGCCTTCTAGCTGCTTAATAACCTCAGGTGGGTAGAATGTACCAGCACTTTCACATGCATTTGCATAAAGCAACGTTTGCACGTAACAAGTATGAGCCGCCATTGAAGGTGGGAAACCATATTCAGTACCAAACGACTTAACAAATGCTTTAGAACCAGCATCTTGTAACTGCCAATCCCAGTTTGTTGTTCCTAAGATACCTTGAAGGTTCTTACCAGCACCCTGTGCCATTAGACGTGAGTATAAAGGTACGATAATTTCAAACTGCTTACCATTAACCATTTTGTCACGTAAACCAAACTGTACAGATTGAGTTAGTGAGTTAATCATATCTTTACCATAATGGTTAAGAATCAATGTATCTGCACCTGAGTTTAAAATTGGCGTAATAAATTGAGAAAAGTCGCCTGCACCTACTGGTGTTCTAATCGTTGCAGCAGTATTCCAACCTAAACCTTCAGTTGTTTCTTTAATTGACTCTTCCTGTGTCCAACCCCAAGTGTAGTCAGAAGTTAAATGGTATGCATTTCTTTCAGTACCCATTTCTTCTTTCAACACTGGTCCTAATGCAGAACCTGTCATTTTAGCGTTAAAGAAATGACGGAAACCGTAACGACGCTTGTCTTTACCAGTTGTATCATTTGAGTGAGTTAGGCCAGCCATGAAAATAACACCAGCTTCTTGTGCCAAACTTTGAACAGCAATTGCTACACCTGATGATGAACCACCAGAAATCATCACAACACCATCTTTCTCAATCATACGTTTAGCAGAAGCACGTGCTGCATCTGATTTAGTTTGAGTATCACCTGTTACATAAGTAACTTTCTTTCCTAAAATACCATTACCCTTTAAGTTCATAGGTTTCATAGTATTCATCATGCCACTATCGCCTTCACCGTTTAAGTGCTTAACAGCTAGCTTAAATGCGCGTAATTCATCAGCACCTTCATCAGCATATGCACCAGTTTGTGGCACATTAAAGCCTAGTGTTACAGTAGACGAACTGCCTGGATTGTTAGTAAAGTTCTTAGAATGGCCGCCTGCATAAGCTCCCTTTGTAAAAAACATCGGTGCTGCTGCTAGAGCTGCACTTGTTTTTAGCATATCTCTACGACTAATTGTGTTTTGATCTTTTTTAGTTTTACTCATTTTTTTGTTCCCCTATTTATTTGTTTTCAGAGGACATAATACATAGAATAGCTACTTCACTACAACTATCAGTACTCTCTAATATACTCTTCTAAAAAGCTATCTAGAAAGGTATTTGAGCAAGACTTGCGTTAAGGCTATTAATTAAAAATTCATAATATGAAATAATATATAATTAGTTTTGCTAATAATGTTTAATAAGTTCCAATTCTAATCAAAACGAATTTCTATACTTTTTACCTTTAATATTTTTTATTGAGTGGCGGGTAAAAAACAAATCGTAAAATAGAATATTTAAGAGAAATAGCGAACTAACTTATCTAGATCTTCACGTTCAGTTCTATAGCTATTAACATCTTCAGTAGTATCCTCATAGCCTAATGCCATGCCGCAAATCAACACTTGATCTTCATAACCCAATGCCTTTTTAACAATCTCGGGATACTCAGCTAAAGCTGCTTGAGGGCAAGTTGCCAATCCATGTTCAACTGCAGATAACATAATAGATTGTAAGAACATACCATAATCTAAATATGAGCCTTTTTCCATTACCTTATCGATAAAGAAAAGCAGCATCACAGGTGCATCAAAAGCGCGATAATTTGCCGCCCACTGATCAAGCTGTCTTTGCTTATCTTCACGCTTAATTTGCAGTGTAGAGTACATTAATAAGCCACAAGCCTTGCGTCTGTCTTTGTATTGTGCTTCCCATTGTTCTGGATAATACTGATAATCCATTACGCCTTTATTACCAGCTCTAAATTCAGACTCCATCTTCTGCTCAAGGTCTTTTTTGCTTTGTCCTGACAATACAGCTACCTTCCAAGGCTGTGTATTAACACCAGAAGGTGCTGTTTTAGCTTGCTCCAAAATAGCATTTATTGTTGCAATGGGTACTTCTTTGTTTAAGAAAGCTCTTGTTGATTTTCGTTGGGCTAATGCAGTCTTTACATCCATTGGTCTCGCTAATTTATATTAATAATTCGCATTTAATGTTATTTTAATTCTTGTTGAATTTCATCCAAAATAGCTGGATCATCAATGGTTGATGGTATGACATAATCTTCACCATCCACTAATTGTCTTAAGGTTTTTCTTAAAATTTTTCCAGAACGTGTTTTAGGTAAACGCTCAACAATAATGGTGTCCTTATAACAAGCCACCGCTCCAATCTTCTCTCTCATTAATTGAACTAATGCTTTTTTGATATCTGAGTGATCTGTATCAACACCTGATTTTAAAATAGTAAACCCTAATGGCATCTGCCCTTTAAGATCATCACTTCTTCCAATAACTGCACATTCAGCAACAGCTGGATGTGTGGCAATGATCTCTTCCATTTCACCAGTAGATAGTCGATGTCCTGAAACGTTAATAACGTCATCAGTCCGTCCCATCACAAATAAATAGCCATCTTCGTCAATATAGCCACCATCACCACTCGTATAGTAGCCTGGAAAAGTTTCTAAATAACTCGCTTTAAAACGATTAATATCACCCCAAATAGTTGTTAAACAACTGGGTGGCAAAGGTAACTTGATAGCAATATTACCTTGTTTATTAACCGCAACCTCTTGTCCATTATCATCCAAAATATGTATATCATAACCCGGCACAGGAACAGTTGAAGATCCTGGTTTGATTGGCATTTTTTCAATACCTCTCATATTAGAAGAAATTGGCCACCCTGTTTCCGTTTGCCACCAATTATCAATAATTGGCAGTTTAAACTGTTCATCTAGCCATTCATAAGTTGGCGGGTCTAATCGCTCACCTGCAGCAAATAAAGTCTTAAAAGAAGATAAATCATATTTCTTTATGAAGTCGCCATTCGGATCCTCTTTTTTAATAGCTCTAAAAGCCGTAGGTGCAGTAAATAATGCTTTAACTTTATGTTCAGAAATAACTCTCCAAAAAGCACCAGCATCAGGCGTCATAATTGGCTTTCCTTCAAAAAATATTGTAGTGCAACCTTGCAATAAAGGCGCATACACTATATAAGAATGCCCAACTACCCAGCCCACATCAGAAGCAGACCAAAAAACTTCGCCTGGTTTCATGTCATAAATGGCACTCATACTATATTTCATCGCAACCGCATGGCCGCCGTTTTCACGCACCACACCCTTAGGTTTTCCTGTTGTGCCTGATGTGTACAATATGTAAAGCAAATCAGATCCTTTAACAGGCGTACATCCTGCAGGTTGAGCCTTACTGACAGTCTCCACCCAATCTAGATCTCCATCTCGTGAAAGTTCAGCTGTTGCTTCTGGGCGTTGGAATACAACGACATTATTAGGAGTGTGTTTAGCAATTTCGACAGCATTATCAATTAATGGCTTATATTCAATAACTCGATTTATTTCAATGCCACAAGAAGCGCTTAAGATTACCTTTGGCTTAGCATCATCAATACGTAATGCTAATTCAGGTGCGGCAAAACCACCAAATACTACTGAATGAATAGCACCAATCCGAGCACAAGCTAGCATAGCCATTGCAGCTTGTGGAATCATTGGCATATATACAATAACACGGTCGCCTTTTTCAACGCCCAAGTCTACTAGCATTCCAGCAATTAGGGCAACCTCATCACGCATTTCGCGATAAGTGTATGTTTTTTTTGTATTTGTCACTGGAGAGTCGTAGATCAAGGCTGCTTGATCAGCACGGCCATTTTCAACATGATAATCGAGTGCCATATAAGCTGTGTTCATCTCACCATCTGCAAACCAATGATGAATACCATCTTTATCTTGTGTTAATATTTTCTCTGGCTTTTTAAACCATTCAAGGGCTTCAGATTTTTTTCTCCAGAAACCCTCTGGATCGTCTTTTGATAAAGCTAATTCTTGTTGGTATTTCATTTTAAATCTCCCATTATTTAATACCTCAATTCTATTTAAAATCTATTAATTGTTAGTTATATATGATCAAAAATATTTCCAGGAACATGAACTGTTCCTTCCATTAAAACTCTTGCACTACGGCTCATAACCACCTTATTTACAGTCCAGTCACCATTTTCTTGCATTGCCTCTGCGCCCACTTTTAGCGATCCAGATGGATGCCCAAAAGTAACATTTTCACGTTCGCCACCACCTGCAGCAAGGTTAACTAACGTTCCAGGAATGGTTGCTGCAGTTCCAATAGCTACTGCAGCAGTGCCCATCATAGCATGATGCAATAATCCCATTGATAAAGCTCGAACATTAAGATCAATATCACTTGCACTGATCTCTTTGCCACTTGAGCAAATGTAACTTTTGGCTTTACTGACAAAAGCAACTTTAGGCGTATGTTGGCGACCCGCAGCTTGTTCAATGCTATTTATCAAGCCCATTTTTATAGCGCCATAGGCGCGAATACTTTCAAACATTGTGAGTGCTTTTTCGTTACTATTAATATCAACCTGTAATTCTGTGCCTGTGTAATTAATTGAATCAGCATTCAAGAAGATTGTTGGAATACCTGCATTAATCATAGTTGCCTTAAATGTGCCAACACCTGGGACTTCTAAATCATCTACCAAATTTCCAGTCGGGAACATAGCGTCGCTAGCATCCACAGGGCTTATAAACTCAACTTGAACCTCTGCGGCTGGAAACGTCACTCCATCTAATTCAAAATCACCAGTTTCTTGAACCATGCCATTAGTCATTGGGACTTTAGCAATGATGGTTTTATTAATATTTGCCTGCCAAATACGAACAGTCGCAATGCCATTTTGTATAACACGATCAGCATCAACCAATCCATTGCTGATTGCAAAAGAGCCAACTGCAGCTGTCAAATTACCACAATTACCACTCCAATCAACAAACGGCTTATCAATTGAAACTTGGCCAAAGAGATAATCAACATCATGATCGCTTTTTAGACTTTTCGATAAAATAACAGTTTTACTGGTACTTGAAGTTGCACCACCCATGCCATCAGTTTGCTTAGCATATGGATCAGGACTACCAATCACACGAAGTAACATTGCATCGCGAGCAGGGCCAGCAACTTTACATATTTCAGGCAGATCTTCAAGATTAAAGAAAACCCCTTTGCTGGTGCCACCGCGCATATAGGTTGCAGGAATCTTGATTTGAGGTGCAAAAGACATTATGCATTTTCCTCTAAAAAGTCTTGAGCAAATCTTTGTAGTACGCCACCAGCAGAATAAACATGTGCTTCTTGCGCTGTATCTAAGCGACATTTAACAGGGATGTTTTTCGTCTCGCCATTAGTGCGTGTCATCTTCACTATTAATGAAGATCCTGGCGCTATATCACCTTCAACATCAAATGTTTCAGTGCCATCGATGCTGTAAGTGGATCGTGTTTCACCATTAATAAATTCAAGTGGAAGAACACCCATGCCGACTAAGTTTGTACGGTGAATGCGTTCAAACCCTTCCGCGATAATCGTTTCAACACCTGCTAGACGAACGCCTTTAGCGGCCCAGTCACGTGATGATCCCTGCCCATAGTCAGCACCTGCAATAATAATTAATGGCTGTGCACGATCCATGTAAGTTTCGATTGCTTCCCACATGCGCATTTGTTCACCTTCTGGCTCAACACGCGCAAGAGAGCCTTGTCTAATCTCTCCGGTTTTTCCATCAGCACCATCACGACACATTTCATTTAACAACTTAGGATTTGCAAAAGTTGCGCGTTGTGCTGTTAAGTGATCACCACGGTGAGTTGCATAGGAATTAAAGTCTTCTTCTGGTAAGCCCATTTTATGCAAATAAGCACCAGCAGCACTTTCTAACATAATTGCATTTGAAGGAGATAAATGGTCTGTTGTGATATTGTCACCAAGCACTGCAAGAGGACGCATACCTTTCATGGTTCGCTCACCAGCTAGTGCACCTTCCCAATAGGGAGGTCGTGTAATATAAGTACTTTTATCATCCCAATCATATAAAGGACTCTTTGCTCCTTGTATAACTCCAAGATCAAACATTGGATTGTAAATTTGATGAAACATTTCAGGTTTAACACTTGCTTTTACAATGACATCAATTTCTTCATCCGTAGGCCAAATGTCTTTTAAGGTAATAGGATTACCGTCTTTATCATTACCTAAGCTATCTTGCTCAATATCAAAACGAATGGTTCCTGCAATAGCATAAGCAACCACTAATGGCGGCGATGCTAGGAATGCCTGTTTTGCATAAGGGTGAATTCGACCATCGAAGTTTCGATTCCCAGATAGAACTGCTGTCGCATATAAATCACGCTCAATAATTTCATCTCGAATAACAGGATCAAGTGCTCCAGACATACCATTACAAGTAGTACATGCAAAACCTACAATACCAAAACCAAGCGTTTCAAGTTCACTCAGTAGACCAGCTTCTTTTAAGTAAAGTTCTGCAACCTTTGAGCCCGGTGCAAAAGATGTCTTAACCCAAGGCTTACGAATCAAGCCAAGCTCATTTGCTTTACGTGCCACTAATCCAGCAGCAACAACATTGCGTGGATTGGAAGTATTTGTACAGGATGTAATTGCGGCGATAATAACCGCACCATCAGGCATTTTGCCTTCAGCTTCTTCAGCTTTTGCTTTATCCAAGTCCTTTGCGATGCCGCTTGATACAAGATCAGCAGTTGCTAGACGGCGATGAGGGTTTGACGGACCAGCCATATTACGCTCAACTAATGACAAATTAAAGCTAAGAACTCGCTCATAGTTCGCATCAATTAGATCATCCGCCCAAAGACCTGTTTCTTTAGCATAGTGCTCAACTAAAGCCACTTGTTTAGGCTCACGACCTGTGAGCTTTAAGTAGTCAATGGTTTGTTCATCAATATAGAACAAACCTGCTGAAGCACCATATTCAGGTGTCATATTAGAGATTGTTGCGCGATCTCCAATGGTTAAACCCTTAGTTCCCTCACCAAAAAACTCAAGGTAAGCTGAGACTACTTTTTGGTTACGCAAGAACTCAGTGATCGCTAGAACTACGTCTGTTGCAGTAATACCTTCCTGGCGTCTACCAGTAAGCTCAACACCAATGATATCGGGTACACGCATCATCGATGGCAGACCCAGCATAACAGTTTCAGCTTCTAATCCGCCCACACCTATTGCCATAACGCCTAATGCATCAATGTGTGGTGTGTGTGAATCAGTACCGACGCAAGTATCAGGAAATGCAATACCTTCACGAGCTTGAATAACTGGCGACATTTTTTCCAAATTAATCTGGTGCATAATGCCGTTACCCGCAGGAATTACGTCAACATTTTGAAAAGAAGTTTTACACCATTCAATAAAATCAAAACGGTCTTTATTTCGGCGATCTTCAATAGCGCGGTTTTTCTCAAATGCATCTGGGTCAAAACCAGGTGCCTCTACTGCCAGTGAATGATCAACAATTAACTGAGTTGGAACTACCGGGTTAACCTTAGAGGGGTCGCCACCTTGATCTGCAATTGCATCGCGCAGGCCAGCTAAATCAACTAAAGCTGTTTGACCTAAAATATCATGACAAACCACACGAGCTGGATACCAAGGAAAATCTGAATCTTGCTTATTCTCGATCAGTTGTTTAAGTGACTCTGTAAGATTTTCTGGTTGACAGCGACGAACAAGCTGTTCAGCTAGAATACGAGCAGTGTAAGGGAGTTTGACATAAGCGCCAGGTGCTATATCTTCAATTGCTTGACATGTGTCGAAGTAATCTAAATCTGTGCCTTCAAGTTTTTTTCGGTAATTGGTATTCATGATTATTTTCTTTAGTATTCCTAATTAATAACTAGCCACGATCAGCTAAAGCGACAAATTCAAGATTCTCAGGACCAATATAGTTGGCCGATGGACGAATGATCTTTCCATCTTGACGTTGTTCAATTACGTGAGCACCCCAACCTGTGGTTCGTGCAATAACAAATAGCGGCGTAAACATCGCTGTTGGAACACCCATTTGCTCATAAGAAACTGCCGAGAACCAATCTAGATTTGGAAACATTTTCTTTTCATCCATCATGACTGTTTCAATACGCTCAGCAACATCAAACATGGTCATATTTTTATTAGACTCAGAAAGTTGTTTTGCAACACGCTTGATCACTTCATTGCGTGGGTCAGAAACCGTGTAAACAGGATGTCCGAAACCAATGATAATCTCCTTACGAGCCATGCGTTCACGAATATCAGCCTCAGCTTGATCAGCATCTTTATAGCGCTTTTGGATTTCAGAGGCAACTTCGTTTGCTCCACCATGCTTTGGCCCACGTAATGCACCAATAGCACCTGTAATACAAGAGTGAATATCTGATCCAGTGCCTGCGATGACACGACCTGCAAATGTAGAAGCATTAAACTCATGCTCTGCATAAAGTATCAAAGAAACATGCATGGCTTTTACCCATTCCTCAGAAGGTGACTCACCATGAAGCATGTGTAAGAAATGGCCACCAATTGAATCGTCATCTGTTTCTGTTTCAATGCGTTTATTATTATGGCTAAAGTGGTACCAATAGACTAGCATTGAACCAAAGCTTGCCATAATACGATCTAAAGCAGCGCGGGTTTCTTCCTCAGGATGATCATCTTTTTCTGTCATACAAGTACCCATAGCGGAACAACCTGTACGCATCACATCCATCGGGTGTGCTGATTTTGGAATATTTTCTAAAATCGTTTTCACAGCAGATGGTAATCCACGCATACCTTTTAATTTAGCTTTATAAGATTTCAGCTGTGAAATTGTTGGTAAGGCGCCATGAATAATAAGATATGCAATCTCTTCAAATTCAGCATTTTCTGCAAAATCAAGAATATCATAACCACGATAATGTAAGTCATTACCTGTGCGTCCAACTGTACATACGGCAGTATTTCCTGCTGCTGTCCCTGAAAGAGCTACTGATTTTTTTGGCTTAAAACCTGGCGTTGTTTGTTTTATATCACTCATTATGATTTATCCTCATTTGCAAATAGTTGGTCTAATTTTTTTTCATACTCATGGTATTCGAGAAAATCATATAACTCCATACGAGTCTGCATAGCATCTACAACATTTTTCTGATGACCATCTGCTTTAATATGTTCATAAACATTAAGTGCTGCTTTACTCATCGCACGAAATGCGCTCAATGCATAAAGTTGTAATTGAACGCCAACAGAAGAAAGCTCTTCAGATGTAAATAAAGGTGTTTCTCCAAATTCTGTGATGTTGGCTAATACAGGCACATCGACCGCTTTAACAAATTGATCATACTGTTCTAATGTAATAATAGCTTCTGGAAATATCATATCAGCGCCAGCTTCTACACAGGCTATTGCACGCTCAATAGCAGCATCAATACCTTCAACTGCTAGTGCGTCTGTTCGCGCCATAATCACAAAATCTGAATCAGTCTTCGCATCGACAGCCGATTTAACACGATCCACCATTTCTTGTTGACTGATGATTGCTTTATTAGGACGATGACCACATCGTTTTTGCATAACTTGATCTTCAATATGGACAGCGCCAGCACCCGCACGAGTAAACTCACGAACACATCTGGCGATATTAAAAGCGCCACCCCAACCTGTATCAATATCAACCAATAATGGCAACTCAGTTGCATCAGTAATACGGTAAGTATCTTCCAATACATCTTTCATGGTTGTAATACCAAGATCAGGAATGCCCATTGAGCAAGCAGCCACACCACCACCTGAAAGGTATATAGCCTTATGGCCAACTTTTTCTGCCATGATGGCTGAGTAGGCGTTTACTGCACCTACGACTTGTAACGGGTTATTATCCTCTACAGCTTTACGAAACGCTTTACCTGCACTTATACTCATATTATTCCTCGATTTTTTATTTGTCTAATAAATTTTTTACAATTTTCCATGCGCCACTAATATGTCTACGCATTAATATTTCTGCTAACTCAGGGTCTCTATTATTAATAGCATTAACAATAGCATAATGATCATGCAATGCCGGTTCTACTCGAAATGGCATTTGACTACTACGATGACGACACATTCTTAATACTTGATACAACTTGTTGTTTAAATAATCAATTAACCATTGATTTTGACATTTGGAAAAAATATAATAATGAAAATCTAAACTACCTTCTTCTTGTAAATAGCGCTTACCTTCTGATTGCTTAATAGATGATTCATGTTTTTCCAATAAACGATACAAATTATCGATGTCAGACTGCGACATAGCAACACAAGCCAATCTTGTTGCAAACCCTTCCATTGCTTCACGCATTTGATACACATTTTGCATCATAGTAAAGTCCAGAGTGATCACTCGAGAGCCAGAGTGTGGACGACGATCTACCAAATTAATAGATTCTAATTTGTGCAAGGCTTCGCGTAATGGGCCACGACTAATGTCATACGCTTTAGCAAGCTCTGCTTCACCTATTTTTTGTCCTTGTGGAATAACACCCGTAATGATATCTTCTTTAATCTGCTGGAATACATGCTCAGATAGAGTGTCTTGTTTTATAGCATGTAAAGCATTAATACTCATATTGTCAACAATAATTAAAATAATAAATCAAATTAAGCCAAATTCTACTAAATTAATTAAATATTGTCAACAATAATAAAATAAAAAATCACTACTTGAATAATTCAGGAAAAAAAAATGACGCCCTAAGCGTCATTTTTATTAAAAATAATTTTAGTTAAGTATTATTCTTGAACTTCACTCACTTCGTCAACACCTTCGTCAACAGACGATACTGATAATTCTGCCTTAACCTCTTCTTCAGTTTCAGCATCATGAACTTTTTGCTGCGCAGTTAACTCTTGTTCCATAGCATATTCTTCAGTTAAGATTGAAGCGTTAACAAGGCCCGCTTCAATTTCTCTAAGTGCAACTACACTTGGCTTATCTTTACCGACATCTAAAGTTGATCTATAGCCGCCTGAGCTCAATTGGTGGGCACGTTTTGCAGCAACTAATACCAATTCAAAACGATTATCTACAAAATCCAAACACTCTTCAACAGTTACTCTTGCCATAATACTCTCTAACTTTTAGTTATGATAAAATCAATCAATTTTACACGAAAAATAACAGGCACAATATTTTATGGAAAGACTAATTGTTTTAGATACTGAAACCACTGGCATCGAACCCTCTGAAGGGCATCGCATTATTGAAATTGGCTGTACCGAGATCATTGACAGAGAAATTACTGAGAATAATGAATACCATCAATACATCCAACCAGATCGTAATGTGGGGGATTCGGTACGAATTCATGGTATCACAGATAAATTTCTAACTGGAAAGCCTAAGTTTGAAAAAGTTGTTAACGAATTTATGGAATACATTAAAGGTGCCACATTGATTATCCATAATGCACCATTTGACTTAGGCTTTCTAAATCATGAGTTAAAAATATTTGGATCTGAAGATCGTATTGAAGACCACTGCTCAATAATCGACACACTAGAGCTTTCTAGGCAACAACGCCCAGGCACGCTTCACAACCTAGATTCCTTATGTCGTCGTTTTGAAATTGATGCCAGCGCACGAACTGTTCATGGTGCATTATTGGATGCTCAAATTCTTGCACAGGTTTACCTAGCCATGACAGGTGGCCAATCTACTTTGTTTAGCAATGATGGCTCATCTAATGAAAAAGTTCAGAAAAATCAAAAAATTATTCGAGTAAATACTGACATTGGTAAAATTAAAGTTGTACAAGCTAATGAACAAGAGCTCCAAGCACATATTAATTACTTTTCACAAGCTTAGTCATTAAGGGTTATTCATGATATATCAAGATTTAAGAGAGTTTATTACTGAGCTTGAAAAGCGAGGTGAACTAAAACGCATCACTACCCAAGTAGATGCGAATTTAGAAATTACTGAGATTTGTCGACGTACGCTTGACAAAAAAGGCCCTGCCTTATTATTTGAAAATGTCAAAGGTTCAAATATTCCTGTCTTGGCTAACTTATTTGGCACCACAGGTCGGGTTGCCTCAGCAATGGGTCAAGAAGATTTAGCAGCCCTTAGAGAGTTGGGTAAATTATTAGCCGAGCTAAAACAACCTGAGCCACCTAAAGGTTTAAAAGATGCTTTTGAGAAGCTACCCACTCTCAAAAAAGTTTTAAATATGCCGGTTAAGCTGGTTAAAAAAGGACAGTGTCAAGAGGTTATTATTGAAGGGAATGATGTAGATTTATCCACCTTACCAATTCAAACATGTTGGCCAGGGGATGTTGCCCCTCTTATAACCTGGGGATTAACCATTACCAGAGGCCCCTTAAAAAAACGCCAAAATTTAGGCATATATCGCCAGCAAGTGATTGGCAAAAACAAGCTAATTATGCGCTGGCTATCGCATCGTGGTGGCGCACTAGATTTTAAAGATTGGTGTGATAAAAATCCAGGTCAGCCATATCCAGTTGCTGTGGCCATTGGCGCTGATCCTGCCACCACATTGGCAGCAGTGACACCCATTCCTGACAGTCTAAGTGAATATGGCTTTGCCGGCTTATTGCGTGGCAAAAAAACCAAAGTATGCACCTGTATTGGTAATGATTTACAAGTACCAGAAAACGCTGAAATTATTCTTGAAGGCGTAATTTATCCAGATGAAATGGCTGATGAAGGCCCTTATGGTGATCACACTGGATATTACAATGAGGTTGAAAGATTCCCGGTTTTTACTGTTGAGCGTATCACTCATCGCAAAAATCCAATTTATCATTCGACTTACACTGGTAAGCCGATAGATGAGCCTGCCATTTTAGGTGTGGCACTTAATGAAGTTTTTGTGCCACTATTGCAACAGCAATATCCAGAAATTACAGATTTTTATCTACCACCAGAGGCTTGTTCATATCGTATGGCTGTTGTTAGTATCAAGAAGCAATATCCTGGTCATGCTAAGCGAGTAATGATGGGAGTTTGGTCATTCTTACGCCAATTTATGTATACCAAGTTTGTTATTATTGTAGATGATGATATTGATGTAAAAGATTGGAAAGAAGTCATCTGGGCAATGACAACACGCGTTGATCCAATACGCGATACCACGCTCATTGACAACACACCAATCGATTATCTTGATTTCGCCTCCCCTGTTTCTGGCCTAGGTTCCAAAATGGGCATTGATGCCACCAACAAACTTCCTGGTGAGACTGATCGAGAATGGGGTACACCTATTGTGATGAATAATGATGTCATTCAAAGAGTTGATGACATTTGGCAAGCGTTGGAAATTGACTAATTACAAAAAATCCTAAATTTAGCCATTTACAATTCAGTTTAACAAAGTATAATTCTTTTTTTTCGGAGTATAGCGCAGTTTGGTAGCGTACCTGGTTTGGGACCAGGTGGTCGGGGGTTCAAATCCCTCTACTCCGACCAAAATTATAAATAGCACTATGTTAGTACTATTTTTTGCGCCCTTAGCTCAGCTGGATAGAGCAACGGCCTTCTAAGCCGTAGGCCTCAGGTTCGAATCCTGAAGGGCGCACCATATTATGGCGGGAATAGCTCAGTTGGTAGAGCCCTGGATTGTGATTCCGGTGGTCGCGGGTTCGAGCCCCGTTTCTCGCCCCACTACTCTTAAGGGTTTTCACCCTTTTTCAATTTTCTGATTACTATTTAAGTAACCTATGTATAACCACATGGGAGAGAATTTTGCCGTTTACACAAAAGCTTAACTGTGCAAATATAGGTCTTGATATTGAATTGATTTACGAGTAAAGTAATGGCAAGAAAGATTTACTTGGTATAGGTATATTTATAGTTATAAAAATAAGATCGACTGGGCTAAAAAAATGTATAGCAAATACTACTACCCTTTAACATATCACTTAGCGCATAATAAATAATGGAAATTCTAGCGGGAATATTTTTAATTTTAATGGTGGCATTTGCAGTGATTTCTTATCCAATGATTTTGGCAGCTAGGAATGCCAAGAAGCAAGCCAAAGAAGAGGAATAATTATGAAGATATTATTACTAACTCTATTTCTATCATTTAGTTCTATTGGGGTTTCTTATGCTGACTTTCAAAATGGAATGAATGCTTTTGATAAAGGTGAATATAAGGTCGCACTTAAAGAATTTAAACCTTTAGCTAATCGTGGTGATATTGATGCACAATATATTTTAGGTGTTATGTATGACGATGGAAAAGGTGTAACTAAAGATAATCAACAAGCAATTAAATGGTATCGTAAAGCTGCCGACCAAGGTGATATTGATGCGCAAAATAATTTAGATGCAATTTATGAAATTGTAGTATGTAGTGCATCATGATAGATAATCTTTAAGTATTTTGTTACGAATATCTATACTAGATATATATTTGTGTGTAGATTGATTAGAATTTACTTGCGATCTACTTAAGTCTATCTGAAACAAAGTCAATAAAACTTTTCACTTTAGCAGGCATATATTGTCTACTTGGATACACGATAAATACGTCGATTACAATAGGCTGATAATCACCAAATAATTCTATCAATTCACCTTTTTTAATTTCTTCTCTTAGGTTGAACAGTGGTAATCTAGTGATACCTTGGCCTGCTATGCATAATTCTAATGCCATTTGCTCATTGTTAGTCAATGTATGGCTTTTAATTGTCGCCCTGGTCTCTATCTTTGTTTTGGAACTTATATAGCGCCAAATATTGTATTGTGGAATATGGTTAAGGCCAATTGTTTTATGCTTACTAAGATCTTTTGGGTGAACTGGGGAGCCGTATTTTTCTAAATATTTTGGAGAGGCAAGTGTTGCTAGTTTGGAAGAATAAATTTTTCGACTGATAAGATTTGAGTCTTCTAGTTTAATTGCACCTCGAAATACCAAATTAAAGCCTTCGCCAACGACATCAACATATCTACCTTCTAAATCTAACTCTATATTTACTTTAGGGTATTTATCCATGTATTCTAATATTAATGGCTGTAGCTTATATATCCCAAAACTTACTGGACAGCTTATTTTTAAATTACCTTGCGGCTCCAGCCGTTGCCCTTCAAGTTGTTGCTCTACTGTTTTCGCCTCATTAATAATATTTACACATTGGCGGTAATATAATTCACCTTCTGGGGTGAGACTTATTGTTCGAGTCGTTCTATTTAATAACAATACACCGAGCCTGGATTCAAGCCTGTTAATTACTTTACTTAAGTGAGAAGTACTATGTCCTGAGAGTCTTGCAGCGCTAGAAAATCCGTTGCTATCAACAACCATTGTAAATATCACCATTCCATCTAATATTTTGGCGTTCATAAGATGGTTTTATTAAAAGTCATATGGAAATAGTAAATGATAAATATAGTATTAATAGTCAATTTTATACAATATATAATGTTTGCTCTTACTTAAAAAGGAAATATAATGAAAAATGTAATGAATTCTAATGATCAGCCTTATGTTGTTGATATATCTGCAAACGAAACGAAATATATTTGTCAGTGCGGTAAGACTAGCACCCCACCATACTGCGATGGCACTCATCAAGGCAGTGATATTGAGCCATTAGCATATACAGCTAATGTAGATGAGCAGCTATATATTTGTGGCTGTGGAAAGTCTGCTGGAAAGCCTTTTTGTGATGGCTCTCATCAGACGATTTAAAATATTTTATAAAAAATAAAAAAAGGAGAATTATATGGATGACCAGGCAAAATTATTACTAAGAATAACTGTTGGATTTACCATGTTATTTCATGGTATCGCTAAATTTAATGGTATTGGTTTTATTAGTGGAACACTAGCTGGAATTGGACTGCCAGAGATTATCGCAAATGGCGTGTATATTGGTGAAGTGCTCGCACCATTAATGGTTATTGTTGGATTTTATACTCGAATTGGTGGATGGTTGATGGCTATCAATATGCTTTTTGCAATTGGCTTGATGCACTCTCAACAAATATTCACATTAACAGAACAAGGCGCTTGGGCTATTGAATTACAAGTTTTGTATCTATCAGCAGCTGTAGTAATTGCTTTGCTAGGTAGTGGAAAGTTTGCACTAAAAGCTGACTAATATTTAAAAGAGTAAGTGGTCATGATATTGTTAATAATATAGCAACTATCGACTTTTTAATCTTTATTAAGAATATTAAAAAAGGTGCTTAGGCGCCTTTTTTAACGCCCATAATAAGTTGATTTGTGAATATAATGATTGGAAAAATAAACTAACGCAAGCGGGAGTAAGCTATGGATTCAAGAGTAGAAGTAACAGATATTAAAATGCCATTTTTCTCAATGGTATGGTTCATGGTTAAATGGGCGGTAGCATCAATTCCGGCGATTATAATCTTGTGGTTTTTGTTTATGTTGTTTGGTGGTTTAATGGGTGGCTTTTCTCGTTATTAACAAACACCTTAAGCTTAGCAATTTTTAAGTTTCTATACCCATCTCGCGCAACATTAAATACGCTTCAAGATCATCACATCCACCCACATGCCTATCCGCTATGAATACTTGTGGGTAAGTAAGTTCGTCAGGTGCCATACTAAGCATATCGTCATTTTTCCATTTGATTTCATCAACTAAACGAACCTCATATTTAATACCCTGCTCATCTAGCATCTTTTTTGCTCGGCTACAATATGAGCAATTAGGTTTAGTCCAGATAATATTTTTCATTGTTAATCCTTTAAGAATTAGTCGCAAAAATTCGATTAACATCTTGCTCATCAAAAAATAAATGCTCGTTGCAAATCTCATTATGTATGGCTATTTCTCCGCGTTCTTTGAGTAAGTCACGCGCATCTTGTTCACCTAAATCATAGATGATTTTTTCAAACCGCTCTTTGTTTTGCTCACATTCATAGTCAACCCAATCAGCATTAAATAACTGTAAAGTCTCTTCATGAAATAAACGATGTAGCAAGGACTCTGCATCTAAATTATTTAATTCGTTTTCTGTAATGGTGTCAGATAAAGCTCCAACCCTATGCCAGCCCTCAGAATCATGCTGATCTGCCTCTGGCATTTTTTGTAACAACATAGCGCAAAGATTTTCCTGGGTTGAACTAACCCACAATCTAGACTCTAATTGCTCTGATTGAAAAAAGTAATCTTCAAAAGTTGCTATTAAACCTTTTTGGTTTATAGGTACTAACGATTGAAAGCTATGGTCGGTTTGAGAATTGTACAAAGTGGCAACAATCTGGCCTTTGCCTAAAATTTTATCCAAAGCGTCTTCCTCTTCAATAGCACCATCTGATCTAACCATACCGCGGATTTTAAGATCACTGGTTACCTCAACTAATAATAAACTGACAATACCACTACCTTGAACTTGCAAAGTAAGCTTACCCTCGTGTTTAATGCCATTAGCCAAAAAGATAGCCAAAGCGCTAAGTTCTCCAAATAATTGCCTTATAGGTAGGCTATAGCGACGATTTTGGATCATATCTTGCCATGTATCAATGAGTGATAAATGTTGGCCGCGGATATCTAAGTCTTTAAATAAAAATCTGTTAATTGTATTCATAGGTATGATTTTAATTTATACCTAGGGATGCAAGTAAAAAAGTGATAGAAAGAAAAATGACCATTAAAGCCGATAATCAGCTCTTAATTGATGCCTTGGTCGAGGCAACTGAATTATCTAAGAAAACTCTTAAAAGTGCGCTGGATAAAGGCTGTATTTGGCTAAAAACAGACAAACAAATTAGTCGAATCAGGCGTATTAAGAAATTATTGAACAAAGGTGATGAAGTCTTTATTTATTGGAATGAAGAAATTTTATCCTCAGTCCCTACTCAGCCAACATTAATACTAGATAAGAAAAGTTATAGCATTTGGTTTAAGCCTGCTGGTGTTTTTTCTCAGGGATCAAAGTGGGGAGATCATTGTTCAATAACTCGATTGGTTGAAAAGAAACTAGATCGCCCTAGCTTTTTAGTGCATAGACTTGATCGTGCAACTAGCGGGCTGATGATAGTTGCTCATTCAAAGGCTATGGCTCGAGATTTTTCAAAACTATTTGCTGATAGGCTAATTAAAAAAACCTATCTGGCGATAGTTTCGGGTAGCTTTCCAGTTGATAAAATTAGCCTGAATGATGATATCGATGACAAACATGCATTAAGTCATATCACCAAACTGGCAGAAAACCAAAAAAAAACACTGCTTAGTGTTCACATTGAAACAGGTAGAAAACATCAAATTAGAAAACATCTTAGTGATTTTAATTTCCCAATTATTGGCGATCGACTTTATAGTGATACAAAAAAAGATCACCTAGAAGACTTACAATTACAGGCGGTTAATTTGGTTTTTAACTGTCCAATCGATCAACAATCAATTAACATTAAGGTATCTGAAAAAGAGCAGTTAAAACTCTAGCAAAGAGCATTGCAAGCCAACAGACTTGAATCTATTAGATAATACCCATATCTAATATTCAATTATCATCGAACTAGGAGTACCTATGAAAAGAATCTTTTTATTTTTAATGACTAACATTGCCATTCTTGTCTTGCTAAGCATCACTTTAAGCTTACTTGGTGTTGAGGGAATTCTAAAGGAGAATGGTTCAGATCTTGACTTACAAGCTCTACTTATTTTCTCTGCAGTATTTGGCTTTGGTGGTGCTTTTATTTCGTTATTAATTTCCAAGTGGATGGCTAAACGCATGACAGGTGCAGTTGTTATTAAATCACCTGCCAATAACCTTGAAAAATGGCTCATTGAAACTGTTGAAAAACAAGCAAAAATAGTAGGTATTCGTATGCCTGAAGTGGCTATTTTCCCTACTGCTTCGTTGAACGCTTTTGCTACCGGCGCAAGTAGAAATAAAGCTTTAGTAGCTGTTTCTCAAGGTTTGCTTGATACTATGAGTAAGGGTGAGATAGAGGCTGTTGTTGGTCATGAAATGAGTCACGTTGCCAATGGCGATATGGTAACGTTAACGCTCATTCAAGGAGTAGTAAATACTTTTGTTATTTTCTTCTCAAGAGTCATTGGACACTTTGTTGATCGTGTTATTTTAAAAAACCAACGCGGACATGGTATTGGTTATTTTATAACCACACTTTTTGCTCAAATTATACTTTCGATTTTAGCTTCGACTATTGTTATGTACGTTTCTAGAAAACGTGAATTTGTCGCTGATACTGGTGGTGCAGACTTGGCTGGCCATCAAAACATGATTGGTGCATTAAAACGCCTTGGGCAGGTTGAACCAGAAGCACTTCCTGAGCAAATGGCGGCCTTTGGTATTAATGATAAAAAAGGTTTTGCCTCATGGTTTTCATCTCACCCGCCTATTGAAGATCGTATTGCAGCGCTTGAAGCGCGCTCAAAGGCACAAGCATAATTATGGCTATTGATATTAAATCTGTTGATGAAATTGCAAAAATGCGTGTCGCTGGACGTTTAGCTGCCGATGTTTTAGATATGATTGCTCCCCATGTAAAAGCTGGAATAAGTACTGACGAGCTTGATAAAATTTGCCATGATTACATCATTAACGAACAAGATGCTATCCCCGCTCCACTTGACTATCATGGGTTTCCAAAGTCTATCTGTACCAGCATTAACAACGTAGTTTGTCACGGTATTCCATCAGATAAGTTACTTAAAAAAGGTGATATTGTTAATATTGATATCACCGTTATTAAAGACGAATATCATGGTGATACATCCAAGATGTTTGTCATTGGCAAAGCCAGCGTTAAAGCTCAACGTATTTGTCGTGTTGCTCAAGAGTGCTTGTATATTGGTATTAAACTGGTTAAGCCAGGTCTTAAGCTGGGTGAGATTGGTAAAGCTATCGACGCACATGCTCAAAGTAATAACTATTCAATTGTGCGCGATTACTGTGGCCATGGAATTGGCCTTAAGTTTCATACAGAGCCTCAGGTTATGCATTATGACGATGGTCATGTCGAGGATAGTCCTATTCTAGAAGAGGGTATGACATTCACCATTGAGCCTATGGTTAATATTGGTAATTTTGAGGTAGCCACTTCCAATGTTGACGGCTGGACAGTTACCACCAAAGATCGTTCATTATCGGCCCAATGGGAGCATACAATTCTAGTCACTAAAGATGGCTATGAAATCCTTACACTTAGAGTCGAAGAGGACATCTAATCTCGTAGTTGATTATGCTAAAATAAGTGTTTTTATTGTCATCTCAATCTAAGCATTGAAAAACCTAAGAAACTATTTTATTTCCGGCCTACTTTTTTGGATTCCATTAGGCCTTAGTGTCGTTGTTATTAAATTCTTTTTAGAGCTTGTAAACGATATTGTTCCGCCCGAATACTTACCTGAAGCTTTATTTCATCTTGATAGTGTTATTCCTGGCTCTGGTATAGTTTGGGTTGTCTTAATTATCATTATTACTGGCGCTCTAGTTAGTAATTTTATTGGTCGCAAGCTAGTTGAAATTTGGGAAAAAATACTTAATAAAATTCCTGGTTTTAGGGGTATATATAAAGCCTTAAAACAGCTCTCTGACACAGTACTTAGCCCTTCTGGCAATAGCTTTAAAAAAGCATTATTAGTTGAATATCCACGCAAAGGCATGTGGACTATTGCTTTTCAAACAGGTGATTATCAAGGTGAAATTGCAAAGAAAATTGGTCAGGAGTTGGTCAACATTTACGTACCAACTACTCCCAATCCAACCTCTGGATTTTTCATCATGTTACCTAAAAGCGATATTATTGAACTAGACATGAGTGTGGATGAAGCATTTAAATTGATTATTTCTACCGGCGTGGTAGAACCTAGCAAACCATCAAACTGATTTACAAAGGATAAAACTATGAGAACGAACTATTGCGGCGAATTAAATAAAGAAAATATTGATCAAACTGTCGAAATTTGCGGCTGGGTCAATCGTCGTCGTGACCATGGTGGTGTTATCTTCTTGGATATGCGTGACAAGCGAGGTATCGCTCAAGTTGTTATCAATCCAGATAATGCTGATTTTTCTATCGCTGAAAGTATTCGTAATGAGTTTGTACTTAAAATTACCGGTAAGGTTATTGCTCGTGCTGTTGGCTTGGCTAATCCAAAACTTACATCAGGCGATATTGAAATTGTTGCTGATCATATTGAAATCCTTAACACCTCTAAACCCGTTCCTTTTCAGATTGATGCAACTGATACTTCTGAAGAAGTGCGCTTAAAGTATCGCTATTTAGATCTTCGTAACGATGCCATGCAAAAACGTATGCGTCTTCGCTCTAAAGTAACGCATTTCATGCGTGAGTTTATGGATAACAATGATTTTTTAGATATTGAAACCCCTTTTCTAACTAAAGCGACACCAGAAGGTGCGCGTGATTACTTGGTGCCTTCACGTACCCATCCAGGTGAGTTTTTTGCCCTACCTCAATCACCACAATTATTTAAACAGTTATTAATGATGTCTGGCTTTGAGCGTTACTATCAAATCGTTAAATGTTTTAGAGATGAAGATTTACGCGCAGACCGCCAGCCTGAATTTACTCAGCTTGATATTGAAGTTTCATTTATGAATGAAAATGAGATCATGGCGATGATGGAAGAAATGACTCGTGGAATGTTTAAAAATGTGATTGATGTTGACTTGGGTGACAATTTCCCAAGCATTACTTATGCTGATGCAATGCATACTTATGGTGTTGATCGTCCTGATATGCGTATTCCAATGCAAATGACGGATATGGACGAACTAATGCAAGGTGTAGACTTTAAAGTATTCTCTGGACCTGCTGCTAGTGAAAGCTCTCGTGTTGCAGCTTTGCGTGTACCAGGTGGATCTTCTATCAGTCGTAAACAAATTGACAAATACACTAAATATGTGAGTATTTATGGCGCTAAAGGTTTGGCTTATATCAAACTTAATGAAGATGGTCCTGCCTCCCCTATTTTAAAATTCTTAGGTGATGAAGTTACCGCTAAAATTATTGAATTGACAGGCGCTAAGACGGGCGATATTATTTTCTTTGGCGCTGATAAAACTAAAGTTGTAAATGAAGCACTCGGCAACTTGCGTGAACAGTTAGCTAAAGATTTAGATCTATATGATAAAAAATGGGCACCAATTTGGGTGGTTGACTTTCCAATGTTTGATCAAAATGATGACGGCTCACTTAGTGCTATTCATCACCCATTTACAGCGCCAACTGTTGATGCAAATACTTTAGAAAAAACAGCGACAACTGCACTATCTAGAGCTTATGATTTAGTTATTAACGGCTCTGAAGTGGGTGGCGGATCTATTCGAATCCATCAGGTTGAAATGCAACATACTGTGTTAAAACTTTTAGGTATTTCTGATGAAGAAGCGCAAGATAAATTTGGTTTCTTGTTAGATGCGCTCGAGTATGGCTGCCCTCCTCATGGTGGTATGGCATTTGGTTTAGATCGTTTGGTAATGATCATGACTGGTTGCAATTCAATTCGCGATGTAATCGCATTCCCTAAGACACAAACAGCTGCTTGTTTGTTAACAAATGCACCTGCCAGTGTTTCAAGAAAAGTGCTTAGAGAATTAAGCGTACAAGTGAGTTTAGCTAAAAAAGATTAATCCTGTGCATAGTATTACCGAACAAATCAAGTCAGCACTAACGGCTAATAATGCCGTCTTAGTTGCGCATTATTATGTCAGTGCTGAATTGCAAACTTTAGCTGAAGAAACCGGTGGTATTGTTTCTGATTCTTTAGAGATGGCACGTTTTGGTAAAAACTGCGATGCGGATATTATTGTGGTTGCAGGTGTTAAATTCATGGGGGAAACGGCTAAAATCCTTTCTCCAGAAAAAACTGTATTAATGCTTGATGAAAATGCCACTTGCTCTTTAGATCTTGATTGCCCGATTGAAGAATTTTCAAAATTTTGTGATCAGCACCCTGACAGAACTGTCGTAGTTTACGCTAATACTTCTGCCGAAGTTAAAGCCAGAGCTGACTGGGTAGTTACCTCTGGTAGCGCCTTAAAAGTAGTTAAACACCTCAAAGAACAAGGTAAAAAAATTCTTTGGGCGCCAGATAAACACCTTGGTAACTATGTTCAGAGTGAAACTGGTGCAGACATGCTATTATGGAATGGATCTTGTGTGGTGCATGAGCGCTTTAAAGCAGACGCATTGGCTAATTTAAAAAAACACCACCCTCGAGCTTGCGTTTTAGTGCACCCAGAATCGCCACAATCAGTAGTTGACTTAGCTGATGTGGTTGGCTCAACAACAGCTCTTATTAATGCGGTGCGAGATCGAGATGAGCAAACATTTATTGTCGCAACAGATAATGGAATTTTCCATAAGATGCGTGAAGTAGCGCCTCATAAAATACTCATTGAAGCCCCAACTGCTGGCCAAGGAGCACATTGCGAGTCTTGTGCACATTGTGAGTGGATGGCGATGAATACATTAGATAATTGCTTAAGTTCGCTCAATACCGGTAACAACGAAATACTAATCGATCCATCTGTGAACCAAAAAGCAAAAAATTCCATACAAAAATTACTCGACTTTACTGCATAAAGTTGACCTTTAAAAAGTAAAATTTAACACTCATATTCATTGGAGAGAACACCATGGCAGGACATAGTAAATGGCACAATATTCAACATCGTAAAGGCGCACAAGATGCCAAGCGTGGTAAAGTATTTACTAAATTAATTAAAGAAATTGTCATCGCTGCTAAAGCGGGTGGTGGTGTAATTGAAAATAATCCAGGCCTTAGAATGGTAATCGATAAAGCATTGGCTTCAAATATGAAGCGCGATACTATTGAAAACGCAGTTAAACGAGGTAGTGGCGACTTAGAAGGCGAAAACTATGATGAGGTGCGTTATGAAGGTTATGGCCTTGCGGGCACTGCAATTATGGTGGATACCTTAACGGATAATCGAAATCGTACTGTTGCTGATGTGCGTCATGCGTTTACCAAACATGGAGGCAATCTTGGCACTGATGGTTCGGTCTCTTATCTGTTTACCAAACAAGGATTTATAAGCTTCGCCACTGGTGATGATGAAGATCAAATTATGGAGATCGCACTCGACACAGGTGCACAAGACGTGATTACCAATGATGATGGATCTATTGACGTTATAACTTCTCCTGAAGAGTTTTTTATCATTAAAGATGCATTGGCGGATGCCGGTTTAGAATCTGCCCATTCACAAGTAACTATGGAGCCCTCTCTACGTGTAGAGTTAAATCTTCAAGATGCAGAAAAATTTATGAAACTCATTGAGCGCCTAGAAGATTTAGATGATACACAAGAGGTTTATCACAACGCTGATATTTCAGACGAGGTTATGGCACAATTATGATTCACATTCATCAAGGTATTAGCGCATTAGGCGCTTTTAAAACTCAATCTTTACAGTTAAAAATTACTCAAGCCCAAGTAGGATTAAAACTTCTTGGCGCAGAGTTTGTTCACTTTGCAGATCTTAATGACAACCTTGATGACAACAAAAAAAAGCAATTAACACAACTATTAAGCTACAGCGAATCTCTAAACGTTAAGAACGCAGTATCTAGTATTGTTGTGATCCCAAGATTAGGTACCATCTCTCCTTGGTCTTCAAAAGCAACCGACATTATGCATTTGTGTGATATGACACAAATCAAGCGTATAGAGCGTGCAATTGTTTATCACTTTGACGCTAAAATTCAAAATCAATCAGCTGTTTTAGCTTGTGTCATGGACAAAATGACTGAATCAGAATTAAGCTCAATGGATGAAGCACATACAATTTTTGATAATTTTGAGCCTCGACTTTTTTCTAATGTTGACATCCTTAATCAAGGAAAAACAGCGCTAGAGAAGACTAATATTGAACTTGGTTTGGCACTATCTAGCGGTGAGATTGATTATTTGACTCAAAGCTTCATTAAGCTAGAACGCAATCCTACAGATATTGAACTCATGATGTTTGCCCAAGCAAATTCAGAGCATTGTCGTCATAAAATTTTCAATGCAGATTGGAAAGTTGACGGTGTCGAACAAGCAAAAAGTTTGTTTAGTATGATTCGTAATACTTATCATAAGCATCCAGAAGGCTTGCTTAGCGTCTATTCAGACAACTCTGCAGTAATGGCAGGCTCTGAAGGTGAGCGTTTTTATGCGAATAAAAATGGAAAGTACGTCGCCACTAAAGAGCATAGAGCCATCTTAATGAAAGTTGAAACTCATAACCACCCTACCGCTATTGCTCCACACCCAGGTGCAGCGACTGGTTCTGGTGGTGAAATTCGTGACGAAGGCGCAACAGGACAAGGCTCTAAGCCTAAAGTTGGCCTATGTGGCTTTAGTGTTTCTAATTTAAAAATTGATGATGCCACCCAACCCTGGGAAGAAGACAACGGCAAACCCTCGCAAATCGTTTCAGCTCTTGATATTATGCTTGAAGGCCCAATTGGCGCTGCCGCTTTTAACAACGAATTTGGTCGCCCTAATACTTTAGGCTATTTTAGAACCTACGAGCAAGCCACACCAGAAGGTGACATTCGCGGCTATCACAAGCCTATTATGCTAGCTGGTGGCTTAGGTCATATTCAAGAACAACATATTAAAAAAGGTGAAATTCCTGTTGGTAGTAAAATTATTGTTTTAGGTGGCCCTGCTATGCTGATCGGCCTTGGTGGTGGCGCTGCTTCGAGCATCAAGAGTGGCGATCAAAGTGAGGACTTAGACTTTGCCTCAGTTCAACGTGCTAATCCTGAGATGGAAAGACGCGCTCAAGAAGTCATTGATCGCTGTACAAATCTTGGCAATGAAAACCCTATTATCTCTATTCACGATATCGGTGCAGGTGGTTTATCAAATGGTCTGCCTGAACTGGTCAATGATTCAGGTCGTGGTGGTCGTTTTGAATTACGCAATATTCCTAATGATGACAATCAAATGTCACCCCTTGAAATTTGGTGCAATGAATCTCAAGAGCGCTATGTACTAGCCATCGCACCTTCTAGTTTGGATATTTTTAGTGATATTTGTCTGCGTGAGCGAGCACCTTTTGCTGTTTTAGGTGAGTCAACTAAAGAGCAAGAATTAGTACTAAGCGATGAGCTTTTTAGCGATACCCCTATCGATATGCCGATGTCAGTTTTGCTTGGAAATCCCCCAAAAACCAGCATTGAAGCCATTACTCAAGACATCAATCTTAATCCGCTAGATACCAGCAATATTCATCTAGATGAAGCAATCAATAGAGTCTTACAACTTCCTACTGTTGCTAGTAAAAATTTCCTAATCACCATTGGCGATCGAAGCGTCACTGGTATGGTAGCACGTGACCAATTTGTTGGTCCATGGCAAGTACCTGTCTCAGATTGTGCGATTAGTGTTGCTGATTATGTTGGTTACAAGGGTGAAATCATGTCGCTCGGTGAGCGCACACCTTTAGCTTTGTGTGATGCTAACGCTGCAGCACGCATGACCATTGGAGAGGCGCTTACCAATATGCTGGGTGGCTATGTTGCTGATATTCATGACATCAGTCTAAGTGCCAACTGGATGAGCGCTTCTGGCCACAAAGGTGAAGATGCCAAACTGTTTGAAGCTGTTAAAGCGGTAGGCATGGACTTATGCCCTGAACTTGGTCTTACCGTGCCAGTAGGCAAAGACTCAATGAGTATGAAAAGTTCTTGGAGTGAAAATGGCGAAGATAAATCCGTTACCTCTCCTTTATCACTAATTATTACCGCTTTTTCAAAAACCAGCGATGTTAGATTACAAAAAACCCCGTTACTAGAAACGGATTCAGATTCTGAATTATTACTCATTGACCTTGGTTTTGGTCAAAATCGCATGGGTGGCTCGTGTCTGGCACAGGTATTCAACCAGATTGGTAATATTGCACCAAATCTTGACGATTCAGCTTTATTTAAGCGCTTCTTTACCGTCATTAACCAGCTTAACAAAGATGATTTAATTAGCGCTTATCATGATCGCTCTGATGGTGGTGTAATCACTACTTTACTAGAAATGGCATTCACTTCACATTGTGGTTTAGATATTGAAACTACTGATAATGAAATTAGTGATTTATTTAACGAAGAACTGGGTTGTGTCATTCAAGTTATGGCTAATAAAAAACCCGCTGTGATGAGTGCACTTAATGCAGCAGGATTATCTGATTACGTTCGCATGATTGCCACTATTAATTCTTCAGATAGCATCCAAATTAGCTCAAATGGTAAAAATATTTATCAAAAACCTAGAGCTGAGCTACACACACTTTGGTCATCTACTTCTTATCAGGTCGCCAAACTTAGAGACAATCCTGAGTGTGCCCAGCAAGAATTTGACGCTATTAGCAAATCAACAGACGGCATTAAAACAGACCTGAGTTTTGACCTTAATCAGTCTATCATTAGCCCTTATATTAAAACCAACGTTAAACCTAAAATTGCTATTTTGCGTGAGCAAGGAGTTAACGGACAAGTGGAAATGGGTGCTGCATTTAACCAAGCAGAGTTTGAAGCAATTGACGTCCATATGAGTGATGTATTGTCGGGTCGCATCTCATTGACAGACTTTAAAGGTTTAGTCGCATGTGGCGGATTCTCATATGGTGATGTACTTGGTGCTGGTAGAGGTTGGGCTAGCTCGATTCTTTATAATGCTCGTGCAAAAGATGAGTTTGAAGCCTTCTTTAATCGTGAAGATAGCTTTGCTTTAGGCGTTTGTAATGGTTGCCAGATGATTTCTAATTTAAGCGAAATTATCCCTGGCGCGCAAAACTGGCCAAGCTTTAATCGCAATGTTTCTGAGCAGTTTGAAGCGCGCTTCTCCAGTATTAAGATTGGCAAAACCAACTCAATTTTTCTAAATGACATGCAAGATTCTATCATGCCGATCGCTATTGCACATGGCGAAGGAAAAGCAATCTTTACTGGCAATTCAAACAACATTGCTTTGCAATATGTTGATCATCAAGGTGATATTACTCAGTCTTATCCTCATAATCCAAATGGTTCAGACTTTGCAACAGCAGGTGTCACTAATGATTCTGGACGAGTCACTATTATGATGCCGCATCCTGAGCGTGTATTTAGGACTGTACAACATTCACATCATCCAAAAGATTGGAACGAGCGAAGCCCGTGGATGAGAATGTTTGAAAATGCTAGAGCTTGGGTTGATTAAACACTAAAAAGAAATATATCATAGAGGTTGTAGCTAAATGCTAAACACTTGATTGATAACTCGTTAAGTCTATATCTGCTGCGAGTTCTCGAATCGGTATTAATGCTTGATAAGCATCAGATAAAAACCAATTATCTAAAGCTTGATGATTGGGAAATCGAATAATTACATTATCTGAATGATTACACTCTCCAGATAAGGTTTTTAATTTTTGACCTCGAAAAGTAATCTCACCACCCCAAGGACTGATAGTCTCAAGTACTTTACTACGATATTCAGCCCATTTAACTTTATCTTTAACAGTGATATTGCCAATGACATAAGCCTCTTGCATATTTCATCCTTTTTTATGCTTTATCTAGTGCCTGACTAACATCAGCAATAATGTCATCAATGTGCTCAATACCAACAGAAATTCTGATCAAATCAGCACCGACTCCTGCTGCTGCGAGCTCTTCATCGTTAAGCTGTCTGTGAGTGGTAGAGGCTGGGTGACAAGCAAGCGATTTTGCATCACCTATATTAACTAAACGCAAAATCATTTCAAGAGAATCAATAAATTTAGTTGCGGATTCAACTCCACCAGTAATTCCAAAGCTTAAAATACCGGAAGCTTTACCAGAGGTAATTTTTTCGCAGTTTTCTTTATAAGGACTGTCAGCCAATGTCGCGTAATTAACCCATTCAACTTTCTTATGCTGCTGAAGATATTCGGCAAGTTTTTGTGCATTTTCGCAATGACGATCCATACGCAATCCAAGTGTTTCAAGGCCTTGTAAAATTTGAAAAGAATTCATGGGTGATATTGCTGCGCCAGTATTCCTTAGGGGTCCAACACGACAACGACCTATGTAAGCCGCCGCACCTAAAGCTTCTGTATATACAACACCATGATACGCAGGATCTGGCTCATTTAATATAGGGAAACGTTCCTTATTGGCTGCCCAATCAAACTTACCAGAGTCAACTATAGCACCACCAATCGATGTGCCATGGCCGCCAATATACTTAGTCAATGAATGCACCACGATATCTGCACCTAGCTCAAAAGGACGACATAAATAAGGTGTGGCAACAGTGTTATCAACAATTAAAGGAATACCATGCTTATGTGCAATATCCGCTAAGCGAGAAATATCGACAACATTACCAGCAGGGTTGCCGATAGACTCACAAAATATGGCTTTAGTTTTTTCGTCAATTGACTGTTCAAACTTTTCAAAATCATTATGCTTTATCATGCGAACTTCGACACCTTGTCTTGGCAAAGCATGGGCAAACAGATTATAAGTACCACCATAAAGCTCGCTGGTACTAACAAAATTATCACCCGCCTCAGTGATACATTGAAGTGCATAGGTAATAGCGGCCATACCTGAAGCAACACAAACAGCTCCAATACCATCTTCCATAGCAGCTATACGCTTCTCCAAAACATCAGTGGTTGGATTCATGATGCGTGTGTAAATATTTCCCGGTACTTTAAGATCAAATAAATCTGCACCATGCTGAGTGTCATCAAATGTATAAGAGGTTGTTTGGTAAATAGGAACAGCAGCAGCTTTAGTAGTTTCTTCAGACTTGTAGCCTTCGTGTAACGCTATGGATTCTAGTTTCATAAGTTTTTTTTCAAGGTTATGGTTTAAATTAGTGACAAAATACAAGGCCTAAAAAGCACTTGCGATAAATAATAATGTTAAAGGTAAGTTTAGCTTATTTTGTAAAACTTACTTGTTTTATTTATTAATACTGATATTCATAATTGATCTAGCAAATTTTCAAAAAAATTTGGCAAATAATGAAAATGGCCTGAAATATAGCAATTAAATACTAGTTATTTACTAAAATAGTAACAATAATGACGATTTATGGCATAAAACAGAAGTTTTTGAAGAATTAAGCCTATATTTATTTTAATAATTAAAAAATTTCACAAATTTTAACAATGATCCATTTTTTAAATTGATTTCGGGTTAAATAACGATTATGGATTATCAACTGATACGAACAAAACGTAAAACTCTAAGTTTACAAATTAACAGTAATGCTGAGCTAATTGTTCGAGCGCCAAATCGATTATCTGTAAAAAAAATTGAGCAATTTATTAATGAAAAATCAGATTGGATTGAAAAAAAATCAAACTCTATTAGCTTAAAAAAACCTCAAAAGCCTCATTATATCAACGGTGAAAAATTCTTGTATTTGGGGGAAGAGTATCCATTAAAAATTAATGCTACTCAGGTTAAAGGGTTAAGCTTTAATGGGAAAATATTTAGTCTTGAAACGGGCGGAAAAGAGGAGTTTTTAATTTGGTACAAGGCTTCTTTTAAAAAAATCGCCCTGCCGCGTCTTGAATATTATGCCAAAAATCATCATCTTAGCTATAACCAAGTGCGACTAAAAGCTCAAAAAACTTTATGGGGCTCTTGTAGTGGCGTGAACAATATCAACCTCAACTATCTATTGATAGGTGCGCCCATTTCAGTGATCGATTATGTGATTGTGCATGAGCTATGCCATAGCGTGCATAAAAATCATTCGAAGAATTTTTGGCAATTGGTATTTAGCATTTTGCCAAACTATAAAGCCAGCAAACGCTGGCTTCAAGTCAATGGTCATAGGTTACAAAACCTATGAAAATTTAATTATTATTTATCGTTAAATTTAGACGTTGCATCTTCCATGGCCGCTTTTAAGCTACCCATTTGAGACATTTCAACAATAATATCACCGCCACCAACAAGTTGACCGTTCATATAAATTTGTGGGAAAGTGGGCCAATCTTGGAAAGATGGTAAATTTTGCATAACCTCTTGGTCTTCAAAAATATTTACATAGGCAAATTCAACACCTGTAGAAGCTAGTGTTTGTGCTGCTGTTGCTGAGAAGCCACATTGTGGAAATTGAGGTGTACCTTTCATATAAAGTACGACTGGTGCGCTATCTACTTGCGCTTGAATTCTTTGCATTACATCCATGATTAGTTCCTTTTCTTATGCTTGTAAAAACCTAGTATTTTACTCGTATATTAAGCTTTTATGATTTAATTGCTTGAGCAATTGTATATTTTTGTCCTTGTTTAAGTTTTTTGTAATTACCAAAAACTGATTTAAAGTTATCTTTAATAAAATGTCGTAGGCCATTAATAGTCACAAAAGTAATTTTTCCGCCGGGTTTAAGCGCATCATACGCATCATACAATATAATACTTAGTTGCTCTCTGCCAACTTTCGCAGGGACATTAGATATCACTTGATCAAAATAATTTTGCTTACCAACAGCTGAGAATGCATCAGATAAATAAGCTTGGGCATTATTAATATGATTAAGCTCAGCATTGATATTTGACAACTCAACAGCCACAAAATCTTTATCCACCATGTGCACTTCACCCTGAGGACAGGATTTAGCAACGCTAAGTCCAATAGGGCCATAACCACAACCCAAATCTAGGCATTTATCGTCCTCAGCAATATCAAGATATTTCATAAACATAACGGTACCGTCATCAATCGCTCTTGGACTAAATACACCCCAACGAGTTTTTAAATTGAGCTTGTGGCCCAGAAGATCTGATTCGATCAGTAAGTCTTGTTTGAGTTTTGGAATATCTTGACGATTAAACATTTTTATTTTTATTTGTTATTTTTAGTGCTTTTTTCTTGGCCTTAGCAGCAATAACCTGGCTAGCATTATCGCCAATATGATCTTCCCCTCTTGCTTTGGCTAGCTGAACTTGTTTTTCTCTTTCGCGATAGCGGCTGACTTGATCTGTACTTTTTGAGCCATGACATCTTGGGCAAGATACGCCTTTTTCGTAGTACTTGTGTGTCTTATCTTGTTCGGTAATTGGGTAGCGACAAGCATGACATTGATCATATTGACCTTGCTCTAAATTATGCTTAACGGCGACACGATCGTCAAAAACAAAGCATTCACCTTCCCATAGACTACCCTCTTTTGGCATTTGTTCAAGGTACTTTAGAATGCCACCTTGAAGATGATAAACCGTGTCAAAGCCTTGAGTTTTTAAATAAGCGGTTGATTTTTCACAACGAATACCGCCGGTACAAAACATGGCTACTTTTTTGCCTCGATATTGCTCTAAATTGTTCTTAGTGTACTCTGGAAACTCTCTAAAAGTTTCAGTAACAGGGTTGATGGCGCCTTTAAAGCTTCCAATTTCATATTCATAGTTATTTCTGGTATCTATCAAAATAACATCAGGATCGCTGATTAATTCATTCCAGTCTTGTGGAGATACATAAGTACCTACTGACTCTTTAGGGTCAATTCCTGACACACCCAAAGTAACAATTTCTTTTTTTAGTTTTACTTTTAGGCGCTTAAAGGGCAACTCTTTACTTTGAGAAAACTTAATTTCTAATTGATTAAAGCGTCCATCTTTATCTAAAAAATCTAGTAATTGATTAATTGAATCTTGAGTGCCTGATATTGTGCCATTCAAACCTTCTAAAGCTAACAAGATTGTGCCTTTAATCTCTAGCTTAACCATTAATGCGCGCAAAGGCTCTCTGAACTCTTTGAAATCATCTAAACGGACAAATTGATACAAGGCGCAAACTGAAAACATAAAAAAATTAACAACTCATCAAAAAAATCTATTTTACCGCAAACGTATAATTTCAATATATAAAATGGGGTTATTTGTAAAATCATTGATTACAAAAATGAAAAACTCTAATTCTTATGAAATCCATTCATCCTAAAGCGAAATTCAGTGCTCGAGACTTTGATAAATAAATAATAAACTATTCTATTTCAAAGAGATTCCTTGCATAAAAATCATCACCCTTCTTAGTAGTTAATTAACCTACTCACGTATAATAAGTATCTTTGCAACAAAGTTTTATTAGCGTGCTCGATCAAATTCACTCACCACAGGATATCAAAAAGCTTGACTTAGATCAGCTACAATCCTTGGCAGATGAGATTCGAGCCTTTTTAATTCAAACTATTCAAACAACAGGTGGGCATTTAGCGCCAAATCTTGGCACCATTGAAATGACACTTGCTATGCACTACGTATTTGATACACCTAAAGATAGCTTTGTTTTTGACGTGGGTCATCAGGCCTACACCCATAAAATACTAACTGGTCGACTCAAGCAGATGTCTACTTTACGCCAAAAAGACGGTCTTTCAGGATTTACCAAGCGCAGTGAAAGTGAGCACGATAGCTTTGGTGCTGGACATTCTTCTACCTCAATTAGCGCCGCACTAGGCATTGCTATTGGTAATCGTTTGCATAATAATGACAAAAAATCAATTGCTGTAATTGGTGATGGCGCTTTAACAGGTGGTATGTCATTTGAAGCACTTAATCACGCAGGTGACTCAAATGCTGATTTGCTGATTATTCTGAATGATAATGACATGAGCATCTCCAAAAATGTTGGTGCCATGAATAAGTATCTGACCAAGCTCATCTCTGGAAAAGTGTACTCAACCATGAAAACCAAGTCGCTGGATTTTCTTGAAAAAGTACCCATGATTCATGAATTTGCCAGACGCTCCGAAGAACATTTAAAAGGCATGGTGTTACCGAGCACTTTGTTTGAAGAATTAGGGCTTGATTATTTTGGACCGATTGATGGTCATGATCTTCCAACATTAATTAAAACCTTACAGAACTTAAAACGACAAGAAAAGCCTCGTTTATTACATATTATTACTAAGAAAGGCTATGGTCTTGAGAGTGCTGAAAAAGATCCTTGTAAATTTCACGGGGTGGCGCCTGCACAATCTCAGGCCAATACGTTACCTAGCTATAGCGATGTCTTTGGTGCCTGGATTAACAATACCGCCAAGCAAAATACAGATTTAATCGCCATTACTCCCGCTATGTGTACCGGCTCAGGTATGAGCGATTTTGAAAGGGATTTCCCTGAGCAGTATTTCGATGTGGGAATTGCCGAGCAGCATGCCATTACTTTTGCAGGTGGATTAGCTGTACAAGGGTTTAAACCAATTGTAGCTATCTACTCTACTTTTTTACAGCGAGGCTATGATCAGCTTATTCATGATATTGCCTTGCAAGATTTAAATGTAGTTTTTGCTATTGATAGAGCGGGACTGGTTGGCGCTGATGGTGCCACTCATGCTGGTAGTTTTGACTTAAGTTTTTTGCGTTGTATTCCAAATTTAGTTGTTATGTCTCCGAGCAATTCAGCTCAAATGTATCAAATGCTTAATACCGCATTTGAAACTAAAGGTGTATTTTGTGTGCGCTACCCAAGGGGCACTTCAGTTATTGAAGATTACATTAGTTCAGAGCAAATTCAAATTGGCAAGGCTGACGTGGTTCGTCAAGGCTCTAATATTGCAATACTTGCTTTTGGTACCATGCTAAATAACGCTCTAGAAGCGGCAGAGTCGATCAACGCAACCGTGGTTGATATGCGTTTCGTGAAACCATTAGATGAGACGCTATTACTTGAGCTTTCTAAGTCTCATACTCAGTTTATTTCTATTGAAGATAATGCAATTCATGGGGGTGCCGGTAGTAGTGTTAGCGAGTTTTTCCATCAACAAGGCATAAATACTTCATTTAAAATTCTTGGCTTGCCTGATATATTTACCGAACAAGGTACGCAAGCTCAACTTCATGAATTATATGGTTTAGATGCTAAAGCAATTATTGCTGCTAGTAAAACATGAAAAAACTATTAAAGCGTTATAGTCCAAACCCTAATGAGGTTAAAAATAACAAACGCCTAGGCTGGCTTAGTAAGCATTTGCACGATCCTAGTTTATGGAATTTCAATCGAAAATCAATTTCTAAAGCTTTTGCAGTGGGTTTGTTTTTTGCTTTTACTCCTGTCCCATTTCAAATGCTACTTGCTGCACCAGCTGCTGTTATTGTTAGTGCTAACCTACCTTTATCCATTGCTCTAGTTTGGATCACCAATCCGCTTACCATGGCGCCTATTTATTATGGATGCTATAAGCTAGGTGCTTGGTTACTTGGTGTTCAAATCGAGGCTGATTTTGTTATGTCACTTGAATATGTTTGGCAAGTATTTGATAGTATTTGGCAGCCATTCTTATTGGGCTGTTTAATAGTTTCAATCGTCAGCGCAGTAATTGGCTATTTTAGTATTCAGTTTATTTATCGATACCGAGTTTATAGACGCTCAAAAAAACTATAAATTATCTAAACCAAGTTTGAGTTGCGCTCTAATTTTTTCTTCTAGAGTGTCAACTAAATTTTCATTACTGACCTTTTGATCCGTCTTACCCTCTACATACATCAAATTTGGCTCGCCACCTGTAAGACCCACTGAAACTGCTTTTGCCTCACCCGGGCCATTCACAACACAGCCAATAACAGCAACATCAATTGGCTCACTAATATCTTCTAGGCGAGACTCTAATTCATTCACCACCTTAACGACGTCAAATTTTTGACGAGAGCATGAAGGACAGGCGATTAAATTAACACCTTTTTGCCTTAGACCTAATGATTTAAGAATGTCAAAACCCACGCGGACTTCATCTACTGGATCAGAAGCCAGAGAAACACGAATAGTGTCACCAATTCCCTCAGCAAGTAATAAGCCTAGACCAACTGATGATTTGACCGTACCAGAGCGCAGAGAACCTGCCTCGGTGATACCAAGATGAAGTGGGTTGTCAATTTGAGAGGCAAGCTGCTTGTAGGCAAAAACCGTCATGAATATTTCACTAGCTTTTAGTGAAATTTTATAATTATCAAAATTAAGACGATCTAAGATGTCAATATGCCTAAATGCTGATTCAACCATTGCCTCAGGCGTGGGCTCGGTATATTTCTTTTGCAAATCTTTTTCTAACGAGCCAGCATTAACACCAATACGAATTGGAATGCCGTGATCTTTAGCTGAAGCAACCACTTCACGAACTCGATCTTCTCGGCCAATATTTCCCGGGTTAATACGTAAACAGTCGGCGCCATATTCTGCCACTTTAAGTGCAATTTTGTAGTCAAAATGAATATCGGTAATCAGTGGAATGTTAACTTGTTTCTTGATTTCCTTAAAAGCTTCAGCTGCTTGCATCGTTGGCACAGAAACACGGACTAAATCTGCACCAGCTTCTTCAATGGCCTTAATTTGTCTAACCGTAGCAGCGACATCTGTTGTTTCTGTGTTAGTCATACTTTGTACAGAAATTGGAGCATCACCACCCACAGCGACATTACCGACAAAGATTTGTCGAGATTTTCTCCTGGTAATGGTATGTATTGGTTTCATTGCTGTTTAAATGTTTGAATCAATTCATCAAGACCTTTATCGCTTTTAACTCGGCGATCAGTTTCAACTTGATAAGTATTATTAGATTTAATTATAACGCTATTCGTCTTTTCTTCGACTTGCTTTTTTCCCTTGCTAATAACGATCAAAGTATCAGTTTTTGATTTTTCAACCGGTAATTCAAGGTATTGATATCCATAAGCCGCCAAAATAAAAAAACTCAGCATTAAAACCCAAATTTTCATTCTTGGTTTGCGTTTTTTCTTTCTAGGATAGTAATCAATTCCGTCTAGCATCTGCTCGTTTAGTTTTATCTTTCACTTTACCTGCTAACTGCCCACAAGCCGCATCCACATCTTCGCCACGGGTACGTCTAGTCATAGTTCGAATACCATTAGAGAATAAAATATTTTGAAAACTTTCAATCGTCCTAACGCTAGAAGTTTCATAATCAGATTGTGGAAAAGGATTAAAAGGAATTAAATTAACTTTAGCAGAAACCCCTTTTAAAAGTTTAGAAAGCTGTTTGGCATGCTCTGAAGAATCATTCACACCTTTTAACATCACATACTCAAATAAAATGTGACGCTCTTGGGTGCCAGCATTCAAATATACATCACATGCTTTCATCAATGTTTCAATAGGGTATTTTTTATTGATAGGAACCAGCTCATCACGTAAAGTGTCATTTGCTGCATGCAAAGAAATAGCTAAACTTACTGGAACTCGCTCACTCATTCTCTCTAAAGCAGGTACAACACCAGAGCTGGAAATAGTCACTCGACGACGAGATAAACCAAATGAAAGATCATCTAATAATAAATCACAAGCACTATAAACCGCCTCTTCATTAAGTAATGGCTCGCCCATACCCATAAAGACAACGTTAGAGATTCGCTTTCCAACTGGGTTTAAATGCAAATTAGCAATCAATACTTGGGCAATTATTTCTGCTGTGGAAAGGTTTCTATTAAAACCTTGGTAACCAGTCGAACAAAACGTACAAGCCAAAGCGCAGCCAACTTGCGAGGAGATGCATAAAGTGCCTCGATCTTTTTCAGGAATGTAGACCATTTCAACGTGGTTTTCGCTGCCGGTTTCAATTACCCATTTTATAACACCATCTAATGCATGATTTTTAGTAACAACTTTTGGAAATTCAATACAGGCAACCTCTTTAAGCTCTTCTCTTAATTTTTTGCTAAGATTAAGCATTTGATCAAAATCAAACACGTGATCTTTATAAATCCACTTCATTAATTGCTTAGTACAATAAGATTTTGCACCCAGCTTTGCAAAGAATTCATCTAGTGATTTCTGATTAAGACTTAAAAGATTTATTTTGTTTTCCATAAATAAAAATAGCACAGAAAGACTGTGCTATTTGATTAATACCAAATAAAAAAAATTAACGCGTTCTAGGACAAACGCCGTCTGTACCAAAAAAGTACTCAATTTCAATGGCTGCATTTTCTAGCGAATCAGAACCATGCACTGCATTTTCATCTAAAGACTGAGCGAAATCAGCACGAATTGTACCAGCTGCCGCATCTTTAGGGTTTGTAGCGCCCATGATTTCACGATGCTTAGCAACTGCATTATCAGCTTCTAACACTTGAACCATTACCGGTCCTGAAGTCATAAATGCAACCAACTCACCATAAAAAGGGCGATCTTTATGTACAGCGTAAAAACCACCTGCTAATTCGTCATCTAAATGAAGCATTTTTGATGCTACTATTTTAAAACCGGCATCTTCAAAGCGAGTGTAAATCTGACCAATCACATTCTTAGCAACTGCGTCTGGCTTAATAATTGATAAAGTGCGTTCCATAAATATCCCCTTAAATTAAAACAGCATTTTACCAAACTTTAGACATAAAAAAAGCACCCTAAGGTGCTTTTCTGAAGTTAGTAACTAACGATTAGCCATTAACTGCATCTTTAAGTGCCTTACCTGCTTTAAATGCAGCAACTTTAGAAGCTTTAATTTGAATCGTAGCACCAGTTTGTGGGTTACGTCCAGTACGTGCTGCACGGTCTCTAACTACAAATGAACCAAAACCTGTTAACTGTACACCGTCACCACTAGCCATAGCACCAGTTATTGCATCAGTAGTAGCGTTAAGTGCGCGACCTGCATCTGCTTTTGAAATATCTGCTGCTGATGCAATTGCATCAATTAATTCTGACTTGTTCATTCTCTTCCCCTTTAATTAATAAAAAAA